>JBAVMD010000034.1:0-6457 GCA_049689695.1 Chitinophagaceae bacterium
GTATTACGATCCATGTTCATTCTTAAAATTTGAAGGCTGCAAAGATAAGGGTTTAGGTTTCGGGTTTAAGGTTTAGAGTTTAAGGTTCTTTATTCAAAGTTGTTTGTAAAAAATTTACTTCCCGCTAAGGAGAACCTTAAACTTTAAACCAGAAACTTTAAACTTTAAATCATTTCACTCTGAAGCAACGGGTTCTTCACCGCATTTTTTCGCTCGGTGAATTCCTTTGCAGCACGAATGAAGCCTACGAACAAAGGCGCAGGATTCTCTACAGTACTCTTAAGCTCAGGATGGTATTGTACCCCGATGAAGTACGGGTGAGTAGTCAGTTCAATGATCTCTACGAGACCTGTATCCGGGTTCTTTCCGCTTGGAAGCATGCCCGCCTGCTCAAATTGTTCCAGGTAGCTGTTATTGAACTCCCAGCGATGGCGGTGACGTTCGGATATATTGAGACTATTGTAGATGCGGCTGGCCATGGAACCTTCCCTGATATCGCAGGGATACGTGCCCAATCTCATTGTGCCCCCTTTGGCCGTGATCTTTTTCTGTTCTTCCATCAGGTCTATAACGGGCTCGCTTGTATTGGGGTCCATTTCAGTTGAATGGGCAGTGTGCAAGCCCAGTACATTGCGGGCAAATTCAATTACTGCCATCTGCATGCCCAGGCAAATGCCAAAGAATGGCAGGCCCTTTTCACGGGCATATTTTACGGCAAGAATTTTTCCTTCTACTCCCCTGTGCCCGAAACCCGGCGCCACCAGCAAACCATCGAGGTTGCCCAGTTTCTCACTAACATTTTCCGCAGTAATGAATTCACTGTGCACGTTCACCACCTGCACTTTGCACTCGTTCATCGCGCCGGCATGTACAAATGCCTCGAGGATAGATTTATAGGCATCCTGCAGCTCGATGTACTTGCCTATGAGGCCAATGGTTACTTTGTTCTTTGGATATTTCAGCTTATCCAGAAACTCTTTCCAAC
Source organism: Chitinophagaceae bacterium (assembly GCA_049689695.1). Taxonomy (GTDB): domain Bacteria; phylum Bacteroidota; class Bacteroidia; order Chitinophagales; family Chitinophagaceae; genus DASPKM01. The sequence continues at coordinate 986 of JBAVMD010000034.1, forward strand.
GTGAAAGCTCGGGCTCCTTATATTGGGTGATGTCTAATTTTTTAAGGCAGATGAGGTCAAGTTTTTCGCGCATCATAGCCAATGGCACTTCGTAAATAGTCGGGGCATCGGCCGCCTCTATCACGGCTTCCTGTTTTACGTTACAGAAAAGCGCCACTTTACGGCGAATTTCTATTGAAAGTGGTTCTTCGGTCCTGCACACGATGATATCAGGATGCACTCCTTCCTGGCTCAGCATTCTTACGCTGTGCTGGGTAGGTTTTGTTTTAAGCTCTTTTGCTGCTTTCAGATATGGGATAAGGGTTAGATGTATCACAACCACATCTTCATCGGGCAATTCCCATTGCAACTGGCGAACGGCCTCAATAAATGGAAGCGATTCGATGTCGCCAACGGTTCCGCCTATTTCTGTAAGGATAATATCGTATTGGTTGCTTTGTCCAATCAACAGCATGCGCCGTTTGATCTCGTCTGTAATATGAGGAACTACCTGCACCGTTTTGCCGAGATAAGCGCCTTCTCTTTCTTTATTAATAACTGTTTGATAAATGCGGCCTGTGGTCACATTATTTGCCTGCGAAGTGTAAATGTTCAGGAATCGTTCGTAATGCCCGAGATCCAGATCGGTTTCCGCACCGTCTTCCGTTACAAAGCATTCTCCATGCTCATAAGGGTTGAGAGTACCCGGATCAACATTGATATAGGGATCGAACTTCTGGATGGTTACCCTCAGGCCCCTTGCCTGAAGTAACTTGGCCAGGGATGCGGCAATGATGCCTTTACCTAATGAGGAAGTCACACCGCCGGTAACAAAAATATATTTCGCCATAACCTTGATTAAAACAATTAATAAAGCAAACAGCGCTGATGCTGTTCAAATTCTTCAATGCCTAAAGCACAAAGCGATCAGGCACTATAAAGCCAATTGTATGTCTCAAAGAATTAGTAATAAAGAACCTGGGAACCGACCAGTGGATTTCTAAATGAATAGAACTAGGTCCAGAAGGTCATGCAAAACTACGGCAAAATTTTGTGACAGGAAAATAGGGTTTGGGCGGGTGTGGAAAACTTGGGCGCAAGGCGCAAGGGGCAAGGAACAAGGGACAAGGAACAAGAAGCAGGAAAAGTAAATAAGGTCCAAGGAGCAGCGGCCACTTGAGCCTTGACTTGCTTCTTGTGCCTTGTTCCTTGTACCTTACTGCAAGTATATTATTTCAAATGAGTATAAGCAACTGCAGTGGGCTTTTGCTCAGCAGGATAGTTAACTGATTCCGATTGTGATGGAGTGTTTGATTTTTGGGGGTCTGAACTGGTAACACGCGCGGTGTGCAGTACAACGATGGCGATAACTTCAGCCAACAAAACAAAAAGACCTGCTTTGTTCTTCATCATATTGGATTTAAAGGGGCGCCTGTAACCTTGAATTACAGGTAAACCATTAAACGCAAAATAGTAGCATTTATTTGATATATGCAAGAGGGAGCGGATAATTTATTGGTAACTGGTTGTTTTTCAAGGCGAGCAGGGAGGTGAGTAGTGAATTGTGAGTGGGCCTGCTCACCACTCACCGCTCACAACACTAATCCTTAGCAATCTTCCTATAGCTCACTACAATCCCTTTTATAAGCGAAGAGCTGAATCCCTGGTGCTCCATTTCATTCAAGCCTGCGATGGTGCATCCTTTTGGGGTAGTCACCTTATCGATCTCCTGCTCAGGGTGATGGCCCGTTTGTATCAGCAACTCCGCCGCGCCTTTAACCGTTTGGGCGGCTATGATGTTGGCCGTAGCCGCATCAAATCCTATTTCGATGCCACCCTGTATATTGGCCCTGATAAAACGCAGGGCATAAGCAATGCCGCAGGCACCCAGCACGGTAGATGCTTCCATCAATTTCTCGTCTATCGTTACCACCTGGCCCAGTTGGTTAAATACATCTTCAACATATTTCAACTGGCCGGGTTCTACCGTCTTGTAACTGATACAGGTCATGCTTTGCTGTATGGCAATGGCCGTATTGGGCATGGCGCGTACAATGGAAACACCATCTCCTGTGAGTTTTTCCATTTGATCGATGGTTAGCCCGGTCACGGCTGAAACCAGCACATGTGATTTTTTTAGTGACGACTTCAGTTCCGTCAGCACTGCATCTGCCTGAAAAGGCTTTACGCATAAAAGAACAAGGTCCGCAAAATCTGCAGCTTGCTTATTATCATTGCTCACAAGTACACCTTTGTCTTCCAGGAATTTCAGGCTGCGGATATTTCTTTTGGTAATGATGATGTGCCCCGGCTGCACAAACCCGCTCATGACCAATCCCTCTGCTATAGCAGTTCCCAGGTTTCCGCCGCCGATAATGGCGATCTTCTTATTCATGCAATGATTTTTTAGTGTTGATGCAAAGGTTACATAAAAAAAGAACCCCGCCATATTCCGGCGGGGCTCTCTTTCAGCAACATAAGATTATAATTAATAAAGATAAGACAGTGCCACGCGGTCATTCGCATTGAACGGACGGTTCTGGCCTGAACCTATGCAGGAAAGCATCCATGAATTAGGATCGGGTCCTGATGGAGTGCCTGGAATGAGAACAGCGCCAACTGAAGAAGCTCCTTCGTTAACTGCAGATCCACCGCAGCTGTATGCGCGGTTCATGTAGTCTGTATGACGGAAACCAATGCAATGGCCCATCTCGTGAGCTATCACCGAAGCAACAGTGCCCAGCGGTTGACCAGTAAGCTGGCTTGAGTTTACTTTTATCTGGCCGTAAGGACTGCCACCGGAGGTAGGAAATCCTGCAGATGCCAGGTAATTACCATTACCCTTTACAATATCGATGTTTCCACCTGAAGAAACGCGCTGGAAAGTAATGAGCAGGCTCTGCGCATTGTAACGGGCGATGGCCTCGTTGGTACCATCAGAAATAGATGCAGGCAGCCTGCTGGAAACGCTTACCGTAATTACACGGGGCAACGCAGTAACCAGGTTAAAGGTGCGGTATTGCTCTTCTGCTCCAACGCGGAGGAACTGAGAACTGGCAGCGCCACTCAGTGCTTCGTTGGTAAGAAAAATATCGCCTTCAACAATATAGCCGCCATCGTCCTTAATTACATTTGTATTTGTGAAACCCAGGCCGTGAATTTTAGCAAGAACGTCCTGTGAAATTTCATCTGCTGCAGGAGCTGCATCTTTCTTACACGAAACTGCTGCGGCAATAAGGAATACGAATAGAACAGGTTTGATTACATTTCTCATGATTCAAGTAGGTTTTGTTGAAAATTGAGCGGATCTTGTTTAATAGCGGAATGTTGCTGTGAACGTTAGTAAGTTACTGATTAAATCGATTCAAATTACATGTTTACGAGCACGCCTTTACCTTCCAGGAATTTCAGGCTGCGGATATTTCTTTTAGTAAAAAAAAGAACCCCGTGTTCGGCGGGGCTCCTCTTCAGCAACATCTTAATCAATTATTTAATACAAATAGTTGAGCGCTATCATGTCGTTTGCATTGAAAGGCCTGTTCTGGCCGGAACCGATGCAAGAGAGCATCCACGAGCCGGAATCCGGGCCTGAAGGTGTACCCGGAATAAGAACAGCGCCTACGGAGCCTGCACCTTCATTGGCTGGAATGCCGCAACTGAATGCACGGTTCATGTAATCAGTGTGGCGGAAGCCAATGCAATGGCCTATCTCGTGCGCTATAATAGAGGCAACAGTTGATTGCGGCTGGGTGCCTATGGCAACCGGATTAACTTTTATCTTGCGGAAAGGAGCTCCGGCAGAAGTTGGGAAACCAGCAGATGCAAGAAAATTACCATTGGCTTTTACCAGGCTAATATGTGCTCCTGAAGTTACACGCTGGAATGTAAGCAGCAGTCCCTGTGCATTGTAACGGGCAAGCGCTTCATCCAGAGCAGCCACATAAGAGGCCGGCAATTTGTTGGCAATGCTTACTTTAATTACACGCGGCAAAGCTTTTACAAGTTTAAAAGTGCGGTATTGCTCAACCTCTGCAATTCTCAGGTATTTAGCATCAAAGGGTGAGCCGTTAATATCTTCTTCTGAAAGAAAAATATCCCCTTCTACTATATATCCATCGTCTGACTTAACTACATTTTTGTTGCTGAAGCCAAGCGCATAAATTTTATCCAATGCAGCCTGAGATATTTCATCCTGTGAAGAAGAAACACTTTTTTCACAGGAAATTGCTAAAGCGATCATGCTTAGCAAAAGAAAAGGTTTAAATACGTTTCTCATGTCAAAGAGTTTTGATGAACGTGAGCAGATTGTTTATTAGCGGAATGTTGCTGTAACTATAGTAAGTTACCGATTAAATCACACATATCAATTGATATGAACTGCCAGATTGCTCAAATAATCATGTAAACGCATGATCGCATATTAATTGCATTCCTTATTTTTAAAGTTCAAGCCCACTCATGAGAACCTTATCCTTATTGTTACTGATCTGTGCGTTTCCTTTCACGGCTTCATCTCAATCGCTGCCAGAAAAAGAGATCATCCGTGATTATGCGCATCCTGCGTTTGCGCAACAGCTTCTGATTCATGTAAATAAAATAATTTTCGAAAAAAAACATGATGTTTACCTCGCCGCTTCAGAGGAACACATTTTCAACAACGGATACGGGCAAGGCTTTGCGGTGCTGCGACAGTTGTCGCCTTTTCATGCCATCATACGCATTACAGGTGCTGAGATTAATCCCAGCTTTTTTAAATATATTGTTCCGGCCAGTTACAACTGGAAGCTTTCCCCCACTTTGCTGCAGTCGTTAAAAAAGAAAGATGCCGTTCCGCGATTATTGATCTCCGTTACAGATGCAGACGAATTCAAACGTGTTTTTATCCGACAGCTGACCATAGTGCATCAATACAACGAACACGTTCTTATAATTCAGCTCAATAACTCCTCTGCTCTCGAAACACTGCAGGCTTCTCCCCTGCTGCTGTTTGCAGATCTTGCAGAGCGTCAGCCGAAAGAAGAACTGATCATCGATGGATTTGATCTTGGTACCAATCGTGTGAATGCAGTACACAATCGCTTTCCTTCTATTACCGGCGAAGGGTTAATGCTATCCGTAAAAGAAAACAGGTTCGATAGCACTGACATAGATCTCAAAGGCAGAACAGTAAACAGCAGTGTAGCATCCGCTACCGTAAGCGGGCACGCAACCATTATGGCCACGATGGCCGCGGGTGCCGGCAATTCTTTTTACGAAGGTAAAGGCGCAGCCTGGAAAGCAGGTTTGCAGTCAGCTACTTTCGCAAACCTTTTGCCCGAACCCGATGCACTTTACCAGGCGCAACGCATTTCTGTACAGAATCATTCCTACGGCACGGGCATCGAGAACTTTTATGGGGCTGATGCCGCTGCTTATGATGCAAGCGTGATCAACAACCCTTCATTATTACATGTATTTTCTGCGGGCAATTCAGGACAGTTAGCCGGCAGCGGG
>JBAVMD010000035.1:0-4008 GCA_049689695.1 Chitinophagaceae bacterium
AGCTAAGGGTTATCAATAAAGGGATCAAAATTTTTATTGATCACAACACCCGTCAACAGAAACAACAGATGTCTGACGCAAAGAATAAAAAGAAAATAGCAGCATTAAGCAAGGCGCTTATGGAAAAGTCAGGATTAAAAGACAAGAAAGGAAATGATACCTACATGCCTGAGCCCATCAACAAATGGACGAAGCGGAAAACTGTTGTTGAGCAAAGGCTTCGCCTTTCATGAATCCCGGCAACCATGACCTTGTAAAAGGCGAAGCCTTTTACAAATCCAGGCTCTTAGAATAAATCACTTCCGGGCATCCGCAAACACAATTGTACATCATGTTAACCCATAATGCGGTAGTATTGCTTCTGCCGATATATGGTACAAACTTATCTGGCGCATTTAACCTGAAAGACCAGATCTCACCGCTATCTTCCAGCGATATATAATAGGCAGCAGCCCTGCTCACCCACCAGTGCGACTCTACGTCTGGCCTGTGCGTAATGCGATACCTGCTTTTTCTTGTGAGCGTATCGCCTGAATAGAAAAGTATTTCATCCGAAGTAAAAATAAGTTTCTTAATAAGGTCATTAGGCGTATTGGCTGCCCCCCAGTTTGAACCACTCCAGCGGAAATTCCATGTGCCGATGATTTCTTCTCTGAAATATCGAAAATTAGCAGCTTCTATTTTATCAACCAGAGGAGTATATAACGCGTAACTATATGTTGAAGTGTCGTATACCATCAAAGCCCGCATTACCCGCGTTGCTTCACAAGAACTGTCATAATCTTTGTATTCAATAAGCCTGAGGACATGTTGGTAATAAGCCGCATGATTTGACTGACTTACTTTATACTTTTCAGTAGTAAGATCGCGTTGCGCAATCAATGAAAGCGGGGCAAGTAAAAGAACAATATTCAAAAAAAGTTTGATCCTGCTGCGCATATTTATTTATCTGATTAAAGATAAGATTAAGTCAGCTATTTAAAGATCCGCTTATCAAACGGAAATTTTTCTACGCTTATAACCTGTACCTTTTTAAAATCTTCATGCCTTGGATTAATCAGCAGGTTATAATCTCCCGATGTTACCGCAGAAGGCGTTAGTAATATGCAATATTTGTTTTCGCCTACAAATTTATCTCCGATGGCCTGAGTAGAGGTTGGATGAGGAAATGTATTCCAATCCGCAGGTAATTCATCGGTGTTTAATTTTTGCATCGATACCGTATCCGGAATAAATATCGTGATGATCACGTAGTCATCCGGAATGGTGGCCAATGTTAAATGCACGGCCACTTCGGCCATGGCCAGTGATCGGTTGGTAGCTGTATAGATCAGCTCAACACCAATAGAATTCCATCTTGCGCCGTTTTGTGCAGCACCTTTACCGGATAAGACCCTTGCGAATCTTTTCCTGCACAGCCTGTAAGCTTCCATTAAGCAAAAATTCCATGATTAATTCTGGTGAGTTCTCCTATGACCATTTCTTTGCCATAAGAATTGCTGAGCAAGTCAACAGGCTTGAGGCTGCCTAAAGAAAAATTAGGAGTGTACAACCACAGCTTGAACTTGTCCATATCTTCAAAAACATCAAGGCCTACATTAGTAACTTCTGACATTTCGATGATTTTTTCTGATTGAATAGGTTTGAATGCGCGTGAAGATTGCTTATACCGCTGCAGTGATTTGGAGGAGAGATCTAAAAAACCTGCCCATTCTGTTTCTGTGAATGGACTGTAATATTGAATGAGCCTGAACAGAGAATATGGAACGCCCTTTCTTATTACGGAAATTACCAACATCCTGTTTGATAAAAAATCTGTGTAGGTTAGCATTTGCTTTTGGGGCATCGATTTAGTATCAAGCTTGTTTCGCTTAATGAAAGCGATGAGTTCTTTATTCAACTTGATATTTACATCAGAACCTTCCATCTTTGTTTAGACAACTGTCCCCAAATTTAGGACATTTTTCCTGGCTTTTTCTTTCCCCCTTAAAAAAACATTTTATCCGATTAACCACTCACCAACTCACTACTCACTCCTCACTCTTCACAACAACAAATTTCCCTCCATATACAATAAAATTACCACCCCTCATACTGCCCTTGCAAATTCTTCGTTAACGCTCCCGCTTCGTGCTGATCTTTCTTTTTCTTTTAACATCTTTACCTCTGTTATGCACATCTAACTAAATAACAAGCAGGAAACAATTTCACGAATAGTTGAGCGTTAATTTTGAAGTGTAATTTTTTTACCCAAAAGGATTATTTACCGAACCCTCTATCTTATATGTTAACCGCAAGCATTCACGGTTCCGTTATTGAACCGGATCCTCAACTGACCGGCAGATGGTCAGCCGACAGAGCCAATGCATGGTACGAACAACATGGTTGGCTTATTGGATGTAACTACATCCCCAGCACTGCAATCAATCAATTAGAAATGTGGCAGCCCGAGACCTTCGATCCAACGCGGATCGATATTGAGCTTGGCTGGGCCGAAGGACTCGGATTCAATACCATCCGTGTATTCCTTCACCACTTATTATGGGAGCAGGACCCCCAGGGCTTCCTCAATCGCATCGACCAGTTCCTTGCTATTGCCGACAGGCACCGCTTAGGAACGATGCTCGTGCTGTTTGATGCCGTATGGGACCCGTATCCGCTGCTCGGGAAGCAGCGCGACCCGCAGCCCGGTGTTCACAACTCTGGCTGGGTACAAAGCCCCGGCTACGAAATTTTAAAGGATACATCAAAATATGATGCACTGCAGGGCTATGTGCAGGGTGTGATCGGCCGCTTTGGGAACGATTCACGCGTAGTTATCTGGGACCTCTTTAATGAACCCGACAATATCAACTTTGCCAGCTATAACGATAACAGCTACGGCGTTCATAAAGCCGAGCTTGCTATGGAGCTTCTTAAAAAGACCATTACCTGGACAAGGCAACTGAACCCGATTCAGCCACTAACGGCTGCACCGTGGAAAGAAGACGATTGGAGCGATCACGGCAAATTATCTCCGCTGGATAATTACATGTTCACGCATTCAGACGTTATCACTTTCCATTGCTATGAAAATAAGCAGGGCATGGAGAGGCGTATCAAAGCACTGAAGCAGTTCAACCGCCCGATATTCTGTACAGAGTATATGGCACGTCCATTCGGCAGCACCTTTGAAGACGTAATGCCATTGTTGAAAGAACACAATGTAGGCGGCTATAACTGGGGCTTTGTAGAAGGCAAAACACAAACCCACATTCCCTGGGATTCCTGGCAGAAGAGCTATGCAACAGAACCTGAACTCTGGTTTCATGATATTTTCCGTTCAAACGGGCAACCGTATATTCAGAACGAAGTAGAAGTGATCAGGGCTATTACCAGGAAAGAAGTTGTTGAAACGCGTTATCAGAAAGTAGCGTAAGAAAATTATTGATTATTTATTATTGATTATTGGGTCGTTCATAGAACGTTCAATGATCAGAGAATAATTAATAATTAATAATAAATAATCAAAAGTCAGGGCAACCTGGCTTTTTCATTTACACCCCCATCTGATCAAACTTCACACTTTGAGGTATTGGCCCGGTTAAAGAAGCCGCTTAAATTTGGATAATCTATCACACTGCCCAAGGCAGCAAACTTTTAAGCATGAAATACCTGTTCATATTGATCAGCCTGCTGGTTGTAACAGCCACAATCGCCCAGGATTGTAAGAATTTTTATTACCTGCAGAATAACAAGGCCATAGAAATGACCATTTATGGAAAGAAGGGAGATGTAGCAGGCAGGAACGTTTATAATGTAAGCGATGTAAAAGCATCCGGTGGAACATCTACTTCCGTAGTCAATTCTGAAATGTTCGATAAGAAGGGGAAGACCATATCAAAATCCGTCATCAACTTTAAATGTACCGGTGGCGTAATGATGATAGATATGAAAATGATGGTGCCGCAGGCGCAAAGCCAGCAGTTTGCCGATGCAAAAGCTGAAAATGTTTACATGGAGTATCCC
>JBAVMD010000036.1:0-5311 GCA_049689695.1 Chitinophagaceae bacterium
TCGAAGCTCATAGCTCACAGCTCAAAACCAACTCAAAAAATCAACACCTCACAATGGCTTGGTTCATTTTAGTATTAGCAGGATTATTTGAAGTAGCGTTCACTACCTGTTTGAAGATGTCTGACAACTTCAAAAACACCTGGTGGAGCATTGGGTTTTTTATTTCCATTACGTTGAGCTTTTTCCTGCTCAATAAGGCTATTCAAACCATCCCATTGGGTACTGGCTATGCAGTTTGGACGGGCATCGGCGCCGTAGGTACGGCAATCATCGGCATCTTTATTTTTAAAGAACCGGCTTATTTCTGGAGAGTATTTTTTATTATGCTGCTGATAAGCTCTATTGTGGGGCTGAAGTTAGTGTCGAAGGAAGCGTAGGGAATAAGCTATGAGCTGCGAGCAGTTAGCTCGCAGCTCATAGCTCATGGCTTATCGCTCACTGCCTTAACAACCTGCTCACTCACCGGCGAAACTGCCGGATCAAAATAATGCGTAAGCGTACCTGCTTCATTCACCAGGTACTTTGAAAAATTCCAGGTGGGCGGCTGGGTATTCCAGCCATTGAGGTTTTTATCTGTAAGCCATTGGAATACTTTGTTCTGTTCCTCTCCTTTTAATACGCTGCTTTTTTTTGCAAGAGGGAAAGTAACGCCAAAGTTCAAACGGCAGAATTCTTCTATCTCTTTATCCGATCCCTTTTCCTGCTCTTTAAAATCATTGGCGGGAAAACCTATGATCACCAGCTTGTCTTTGTACTGCTCATAAAGATGTTGCAGATCATCATACTGTGCCGTATAACCGCAATTGGATGCCGTGTTCACCAACAATACTTTCTTACCGCGAAGCGTATTGAAGTCAAACTCCTGCCCATTGTTCATGGGTGTTTTCAGATCGTAAAATGATCGCGGGTTTACCTGCTGCGATTGATCGTTGGCAAGCACCGTGCTTTTGCGCCCGGTTATTTTATTCCATGTGAGCAGGGCGGGGTAGACCGCCTTAAGAAGTTTTTGCCTGAAATTCATATTGACACTGTTCCGGTTTACTATTTCTATGTATATCCAGCCTGCCGCTGCCAGCGACAGAATAACAATGGCCCATTTCAGGGGCCTGGAAATTTTTTTTCGGGCAGCCATTGGCGGTCAGGCGTTAACGCATCAAAAGTACATGGTAAATACCGGCCGGAGCAACTAATTAACCTTTCGGCACGTCTCCCACTTCATAAAAGCACCTATCTTGCAACAATCGTTTAACTAAATTTAGTTGAACGGTTTAACGAACTTCCTTAATTTCAATGTTCAAACGTTAAGTATTATGAAAAAGATTTTTATCCCCGCTTTTGTCTTATTAACAGTTGCCGCAGGCATTACTGCATTCAAGCCCGCAGGCATTCCTGCAGACGCGGTAGCTTATCCTCTCGGCGCAACTGCCACCAAATGGGTAGTTGATAAAGGCCACTCCAATGTAAAGTTTTCTGTTACGCACATGGTGGTAGCAGAAACAGAAGGCTATTTTAAGATCTTCGACGGTGCAATGGAGCACACCAAGCCTGACTATTCTGATGCAAAGATCAACTTCACCGTAGATGTAACCTCCGTCAACACCGATAACGAAAGACGTGATGGACACCTGAAAAGCGATGACTTCTTCAATACAGAGAAGTTTCCGCAAATGAAATTCGAAAGCTCTTCTTTTGTACCCCAGGGAAATAATAAATACAAGCTTAATGGAAACCTCACTATACGTGATGTAACCAAGCCTGTTACTTTCGATGTAACCTACGGCGGAATGCTTACCGGCAGCCGCGGATCTACCATCGGTTTTAAAGCTTCCGGCACCATCAACCGCTTCGATTACGGTTTGAAATGGGACCGTGCTACAGAAACCGGCGGACTGGTTGTAGGTAAAGAAGTAGAGATTATTGTGAAGTTGGAAATGCGCCAGGCACCTCCTCAGCAGTAAGTGAGTAGAGCTAGAAGCTTCGAGCTGTGAGCTGCGAGCTTTAAGCAGAAAGCATTGGTCAATAATAGTTAATAATAATTGATCAATGCAAACTCGATAAAGTACTATCTGTTATACATAAAAAAAGAAAGGCAGCGTTTGCTGCCTTTCTTTTTTTATGTATCATACTGGCTTCTTGCTCATAGCTCAAAGCTCCAAGCTCGCCGCTCTATTGCTTCCCCTTCGCCTCATACTTCTTCTCCGCTTCTTTCGCTTTTTCAAAATCAAGCACTACGCCATTGATGCAATAACGCAAACCTGTAGGCGGCGGGCCGTCTTCGAACACATGACCTAAGTGAGCCTTGCAACGTCCGCACATTACTTCGGTACGCGACATGCCATGGGCATTATCGGCCGCATAAATAATGCTTCCCTTGCTGATGGGCTGATAAAAGCTCGGCCATCCGCAACCGCTTTCAAATTTTGTATCGCTCTTAAACAAAGCATTTCCGCAGGCTGCACAATAGTATGTTCCTATTTCTTTAAAGTCTTCATACTTGCTGGTCCACGGGCGCTCGGTGCCCTTCATCCTTGCGATATTGTATATTTCGCCCGGAAGGATCTTTTTCCATTCATCCTCGCCAATGTTCACCTTGCCCGTATCGGTACGGGAGTAAACAGGGTTGTTGTTTTTTGTGTTGTTATCCATCTTTACAGTTTCTTTTTTTTGAGATTGGGAATAGCTGCATTGCTGAAAACTGAATGCCAGCAAAAACAGACCCGTACATCTTAACAGCAGCTTCATTTGAACAATTTATCAAATATACGAAAGGCTGTTCAGGGCAGATTGTGGGCCCTGCCACCCGGCCTGATACTTAACATTCCTCCAACAGCCCTTATGACCACAAATTGACAGCTTTTTTAGGCGGTTATTCGGCTTCTTCAATTTATATTTACCGTCCAAATTAATTGTTTACGAGGGGTAGGCGGCCATCTCCCCGGCAAAGGTCAAAAAGCATGTTCAATTTAATTTTATTCGGCCCTCCGGGCAGCGGAAAGGGCACACAATCGGAAAAGCTCATAGAAAAGTATGGCCTCATACATCTCTCCACGGGCAACCTGCTTAGGGAAGAGATCGCCAACCGTACTGATCTGGGTATGGCCGCAAGGTCTTTTATGGATAAAGGCCAGCTTGTACCCGATGAGGTAGTGCTTGGCATGATTGCCTGCTGCCTTGACAATAATGTCCACGCCAACGGCTTTCTGTTTGATGGCTTTCCGCGTACGGTGGCACAGGCAGAAGGGCTCGATAAAATGCTCCAGGAAAGAGGCGTGGCCATAGACCTGGTATTGGCGCTTGAAGTAGGAAGCGAAGAGTTGGTGAGTCGCCTGGTAAATCGCGGCAAGACCAGCGGACGCTCAGATGATAATGAAGAAGTGATACGTGCCCGCATCCAGGAATATGAGAACAAAACAGCGCCTGTTGCAGATCATTATGCCAAAATGGACAAGGTGGTGCATGTAAAAGGCGAAGGTGGAGTAGACGAAATATTTGATTCACTCTGCAGGCAGATCAACGACCGTAAAGTTGCGTAGGTAAATCATACCATGGCCCACCAGCAAAAAATAGATTTCCTGCTTAATGAATTCCCTTCGAGGCTAATGAACCTCGATGCCGATAGCAAAGGCACCTGGGGAGTAATGGGCGCGCAGCAAATGGTGGAGCATTTCATACTCTCCGTAAAAAATGCCAGCGGCAAATTAAAATTGCCGGCCGTTTACGAAGGCGAACGCCTCGAAAAGAACCGGGCGTTTATGTTCAGCGATAAGCCTTTCAAGGAAAATACCAAGAACCCGCTCATGAGCGACGAGCCGCTGGCAAAGCATTTTCCTTCTATGCAGGCAGCTGTAGACAAGCTGAAATTTGAGCTGCAATATTTTACCGAAGTATTTCAAAAAGACCCCGGCCTTACTACCCTTAATCCCATTTTCGGCCAACTGGATTTTGATGGCAATGTACAGTTGCTGTATAAACATGCGCAGCACCATCTAAGACAGTTTGAGAAGGGTGAATAGTGAAAGGTGAGTTAGCAACCTCCTGTTCATTACTCACAACTCACCAATTTCCTTTCCCCACCATACCTTTGCCTTTATGCAAAAATTACAGAACTACGTAACCGGCAGTTGGATCACCGGCGATGGAGAAGGCGATGCATTGTTCAATGCAGTGAACGGAGAAGAGATTGCAAGGGCTACCACCAAAGGCCTCGACTTTGCTTCGATGCTTGAATATGGCCGTAAGGTGGGCAATCCGGCCCTGCGTAAGCTCACCTTTCATGAACGCGGCCGCATGCTGCGTGCGCTTGCAATTTATCTTACAGAAAAGAAAGAAAAATTCTATACCCTCAGCTACCTCACCGGCGCTACACGCGCCGATAGCTGGATAGATATTGAAGGCGGTTTTGGGAACCTCTTTTCTTATGCATCGCTCAGGCGCAAGTTTCCCAACGAAACTTTTTATACTGATGGAGAAAGTCACAACCTGAGCAAAGGCAACACCTTCATGGCGCAGCACATCATGGTGCCTAAAGAAGGTGTGGCTGTTCACATCAATGCATTCAACTTTCCTATATGGGGTATGCTGGAAAAATGCGCGGTCAACTGGCTTGCAGGCGTACCAGCTATTGTAAAGCCGGCCACCATTACTTCTTTTCTTACTGAAGCTGTAGTAAAAGAGATCATTGCTTCCGGCATTTTACCCGATGGTGCTTTGCAACTGGTTTGCGGGTCTGCGGGCGACCTGCTTGATCATGTGAATTCGCAGGACGTGATAACATTCACGGGCTCTGCTTCTACCGGGCTTAAGCTGAAATCTAACCCCAATGTGCTTATGCAGAACCTTCCATTCAATATGGAAGCTGATTCCCTCAACTGCATTGTTTTGGGCGATGATGTTCAGCCCGATATGCCGGAATGGGATATTTTCATTAAAGAAGTTCGCAAGGAAATGACGGCTAAGGCAGGGCAGAAGTGCACAGCCATCCGGCGCATATTCGTACCCGAAAATAAAATGGAAGATGTATGGAAGGCCCTCACTTCTTCGCTTAAGCAAACTACCATTGGCAATCCGCAGAATGAAAAAGTGCGCATGGGCTCACTGGCAGGTAAATCACAGCGGGAAGAAGTGAAGATGCAGGTGCAGAAATTATTGGCTTCTTCTCAATTGCTGTACGGTTCCCTGGACAGTGTTGAGGTGATAGATGCCGATCCGGAAAAAGGCGCTTTTATAAGTCCGATGTTGCTGATGAACGATAAACCGTTTACCAGTGAAGCAGTGCATACCGTTGAAGCTTTTGGCCCGGTAAGCACTATCA
>JBAVMD010000037.1:0-5647 GCA_049689695.1 Chitinophagaceae bacterium
ACTTTGTTTATAGTTATCATCAAAAAATTATGCCTTTGGCGGCAGACGATGAAGGCCTAAACGTTCGTTTAGTAAATTGTGTAAATACGTCCCCAAATGATTAGCATGTTTTTTACTATAATTATTAAGGCCGGAGTTTACCTATAGCGTCGGGATATCATATGAAAAAAGTTTTGATTATTGATGATGAGGTGGATTTTTGTCTGCTTTTGAAGGCTTATTTAACCCGCCATAACTACGATGTGTATTATTCGCATACACTTGCCACTGGCATGGAGCAGGCTAAGAAAATCCAGCCGGAGATCATTTTTCTGGACAATAATCTTCCAGATGGCTTAGGCTGGGAGATGGCCATGTATTTCATGGAACAGTATCCAACGCTTCAATTAAATCTTATCAGCGCCTACCATCCTGATCTTCCAAATGTGAAGGTCACACCCGCCCTTAAAATCTGGGAGAAACCAATATCACTCAGTGAGTTGGAGCATTACCTGGGAGATGATTGATTAAGAAAAATCACGGATTAGAAGAAGGATTAAAGGATTACACGAATTTCAGCAATAAGCTGACTAAGGTGTGTAATACTTTTTTCGGTAGAAGAAATATGCTATTAAAAAATCCGTGTAACCCTTTAATCCTTCTTCCAATCCGTGATTTTCATTAAATCATTTTCTTAATCAACTTGCCCAACATCATCAATCCATATTCAACATCCTCATTCCACGGTGTGCCATAACCGATGCGCAGACAGTTTGAATAATTACAGCTTGCAGAGAATATTTGTCCCGGCGAAACCGAGATATTATGCTTCAGCGCTTCCGTACATAATTTATAAGCATTCACTTTCTTATTCAACTCAACCCACAACACAAACCCGCCCTGTGGACGCGATATTTTTGTATCGGGTGGGAAATGCTCGGTAATGGCCTGGGTATATTTGAGGCATTGTGTGTGCAACGCTTTCCTCAGGTTCTTGAGATGATACTCATATCTTCCGATACTGAGGAAGTGCGCCATAGCAACCTGCGTTAGCGTTGGGCTGCTCACCGTATGCATCATCTTTAATTGTTTTACCGGCTCCAGGAATTTCCCCGGCAATATCCATCCTATACGGTAGCCCGGCGCAAGCGATTTTGAAAGCGATGAACAATGCATCACCAATCCTTTTGTATCAAAGCTCTTGCAGGTTTTAGGGCGATGCTTGCCAAAATACAATTCGCCATAAATATCATCTTCAATCAAAGGAATATTATGAAGCGTGATAAGGTCCACCAGTTCTTTCTTCTTTTCATCGGGCATCAGGCTGCCGAGCGGGTTGTTGAAATTGGGAACAAATATGCAGGCCTTGATGGGAAATTGCTTTATTGCTTTTCGCAAACAATCCAAATCAGGGCCGGTGACCGGGTCAGAAGATATCTCCACTACTTTTAATCCAAGGCTTTCGATGGCCTGGTATAAACCAAAATAAGCGGGACGTTCAACTGCCACTGTATCTCCATGCCTGGTTACTGTGCGCAATGCAAGTATCAACGCTTCCATGCAGCCAGCTGTGATGATCACTTCGTCAGAACGCACTTTGCCGCCCCAGTTAAACGACAGCTTCGCGATCTGTTTCCTAAGGTCTGCATTACCCTGGAAGTGCTCATACCCGATGCAATGATTTTTAGAAGTGCGTAAAGCGTGTACAACAGATTTGTTCAGTTTGGCTACAGGAAGCAACTGCACATCAGGCGCACCTATTGAAAAGTTGATCACATCGGTTGCAGTGATGTCTTTATAAACCGTGGCGATCATATCAGATACGCTCACTTCTGTAGTAACAGGATCGGGCTGTATCATTTTTGGAAGATCGAGAAAGCGCTTGTGACTGAAGCGAACGTAGTAACCCGACTTCGGCCTCGATTCAACAAGGCCTTTACCTTCGAGATGATAATAAGCCTGGAAGGCAGTTCCCATGCTGATGCCGTATTCTTCACTCAATACCCTCACAGAAGGAAGCTTGTCGCCTATCTTCAGCACATCATCTGCAATCATCTTTTCAATTCCATCAGCCACCTGTAAATACAGGTGATCGTCTGTCATGAATTTTACTTTTCCCATAATGTTAAAAAATCTGATATAGTCAAAATTAAAAAATCTGAATCTGTTTTTTCATAAAAATTCTGAACATTTTTGTATCGTCATTCGTGGTTCAAATTTTTCACATACGCGAGTGGCAAGTAGGTAGTGGCAAGTAGGATTTCCCCTACTGGCTACTCGCTACTCCCCATTCCCCTGCTTTAAACACAGATCCGTATTATTCTGATTGTGCAAACCCGGTGAGGAAGCTCGCCTGATAAACTATTGTAGATATGGAAAGCAAACAGCCATCAATAAACGAAGCAACTGAAAGTACATTGGATCCTCAACATTGGGATGAATTGCGCGCAACCGGCCATCGCATGCTGGACGATATGTTCAATTACCTGAAGAACATTGGCAAACAGGCCGTGTGGCAGCCGCTGCCAGATTCAACAAAGCAGGCATTAAATGCGCCGCTGCCTTTCAGCGGAAGCGATACAGATAAGATATATGAAGAATTCCTGCAACACATATTGCCCTATAATCTTGGCAATGTTCATCCACGTTTCTGGGGATGGGTGTGCGGAACAGGAACGCCTACGGGCATGCTGGCAGATATGCTTGCCTCCGGCATGAACGCGAGCCCTTCTTTTGGCGAACATGCAGACATATATGTAGAAAAGCAGGTGCTCGACTGGTCTAAGGAAATGCTCGGCTTTTCTCCTGACAGCTCGGGCCTTTTAACAACCGGCGCTTCAATGGCGAATTTACTGGCGCTCACCGTAGCGCGCAATCATTTCAACGCATCCATACGCAACCAGGGATTGAGGCAGCTGCAGGGGCAGTTGGTAGTATACACATCCACCGAAACGCATAATTGTGTGCAGAAGGCAATAGAAATGCTCGGCATCGGAAGTGAAAATCTTAGAAAGATACCTGTGAACGCATCGTACCGTGTACGCGTTGATCTGCTTCAGCAAAAAATTGAAGAAGATATCAGCAATGGTTACCTGCCATTCTGCATCATTGGCAATGCAGGTACCGTGAACACCGGCGCTATCGATGATCTTGAGTTGCTTGCTGAAATTGCAAAGCAATACAACTGCTGGTTCCATGTAGACGGGGCATTTGGCGCGGTGCTGAATATTCTTCCTGAATTCCAGGACAGGTTGAAAGGGCTTCGCCTTGCGGACAGTCTTGCCTTTGATTACCACAAATGGTTTTATGTGAATTACGATGCAGGTTGCGTACTGATACGGGATGCAGCTGCACACAAGAATGCATTTTCGCTTACTGCCAGTTACCTGCAGTATCATGAACGCGGACTGATTGCAGGATCAAATCATTTTAATCATCTGGGACCTGAATTGTCCAGAGGCTTTCGTGCATTGAAAATATGGATGAGCCTTAAAGAGCACGGCATAGATAAATACAGGCAGTTGATACGGCAGAACCTTCAGCAGGCGCAGTATCTCGCTTCGCTGGTTCGTGCGCAACATGAACTGGAGTTGCTGGCGCCGGTGGACATGAACATTGTTTGTTTCCGCTTTGTTGCGGATGGATTGGATGATAATGAGCTGAATGAACTGAATAAGGAAATACTCATGCAATTGCACGAAGCGGGTACGGCTCTTCCATCTTTTACGGTATTGAACGGAAGCTACGCAATCCGCGCAGCCATCACCAATCACCGGAGCACAACAAAAGATTTTGACATACTGGTGAAAGAAGTATTGAGGCTGGGACAAAAGATCGTCAAGACCACAAAAGCAGTGACAGAATTAGCTGATTAGTCAATCAGCTAATCAGCTAATTATCTCAATCAGCTAATTGATTTTCCATGAAAGACAGCAGCAAAGCATACATCGCACTGGGTTTGGTAAGTATACTATGGGGTTCTACATACATCGCGGCAAAAGTGGGTGCGCAGCACATGCCCGGCCTGTTTCTCTCCGGCGTAAGACAGTTCACATCAGGATTGATACTGGTTGGATTTTTCTTTGCGAAGGGATGCAGGCTGCCTGATGCCGGCTCGCTCAAGCACATCTCTATCCAGGGAATACTGTTGTTGTGCGTAGCAAACGGGTTGCTCACATGGTCGCTGGAATACATCAGCGGTGGGTTGGCAGCCATCATTGCCGCTTTGATACCCCTTTTCATTGCGCTCTTCAGCATCCTGCTGCTGAAGTACGCTAAGTTCACACGCTGGATGATCGCAGGATTGGTGATAGGCTTCAGCGGAGTAGTAGTGATCTTTTATGATTACCTGCATTTTCTTTCGGATAAATCTTTCTCATTCGGCGTGATGCTGGCTTTGGTGTCGACCATTACCTGGGCATTCGGAACAGTCTATACTTCCCGTAAAGCGCTGCCGGTTGATATACTGTACAATGTAGGATTGCAGATGCTGATAGCGGGTATAGTAACGCTGCTGGTTTGTCTTGTTTCAGGCAAATACATCAACCTCGCCACGGCGGGCAGCGCATCGATCTTCTCCTTGCTGTACCTGGTGTTGTTCGGTTCACTGATTGCTTATTCAGCTTATGTGTTTGCCATCAGCAAACTGCCGCCAACGCTGGTATCCATTTACGCATATATTAACCCGGTAGTAGCGGTTGGTCTTGGCTGGCTGTTGCTGAGCGAGCGATTGAACCTTAACATGGTCATAGGCACCCTGATCACGCTGGGAGGCGTATACGTGGTAAACCGTGAATTTAAAAAACAGAAAGCATAAGACAGCATCAAAGAATAATCAATAATTAATAATCAGTAATCATGGAAACTGCTGAAATTCTCATCCGCAAATCAAAGAGCAGCCGTATATCAGAAGTGGATTTCAACGAGCTGGAATTTGGAAAATACATTGCAGACCACATGCTCATCTGCGATTACATCGATGGTGAATGGCAGACGCCGCAGATAGTACCGTTCGCCAATCTCTCTATGAGCCCGGCTACCCTGGCTTTGCATTACGGGCAAACCGTGTTTGAAGGCATGAAAGCTTTCCGTATGCATGATGATCGTATCAATATCTTCAGGATGGATAAACATTACGAACGCCTTAACCGTTCGCTGGACCGTATGTGCATGGCCGTGGTGCCTGAAGAAGTGTTCATGGAAGGTTTGCAGCAACTGGTATCGCTCGAAAGGCAATGGGTGCCCGGGCAGCCGGGAAGTGCATTGTACCTGCGACCATTTATGTATGCAAGCGAAGCAAGGTTTGGCGTGAAGATATCTGATGAGTATCGCTTTGTGATCTTCAGCGGGCCGGTTGGACCTTATTATTCCCAACCGTTGAAAGTGAAAGTGGAAACGGAATACATCAGGGCTGCAAAAGGAGGGACTGGGTATGCAAAATGCGGCGGTAATTACGGCGGCGCATTTTATCCTGCAAAACTTGCAAGGCAGTCGGGTTACGACCAGGTGCTATGGACAGGAGGAAGGGACAATAAATACATTGAAGAATCAGGCACCATGAATGTGATGTTCGTAATAGACGATGTGCTGGTAACACCTCCGCTGTCAGATTCAATACTGGATGGTGTTACCCGGGATTCGCTGCTTACATTGGCGAACGACCTGGATC
>JBAVMD010000038.1:0-3466 GCA_049689695.1 Chitinophagaceae bacterium
GGTGGCTATGAACAAAAGATATGTTACTGGTGGAGGCTTATATCATACAACCGATGGAGGCGTTAACTGGGAAAAATCAAACGCCGATGAAATTTTCGACGAAAATTCATATCCCAATTTTGTACACTTTAAAGATAAGAACCATGGTGTAGCCCAGGGAGATCCTAACGGAGGATATTTTGAAGTTTATACCACCGATAATAAAGGCAAGAAATGGAAAAGGGTACCGCAAAAAAATCTGCCCGCTCCACTTCCAAACGAATATGGTTGGCTAAGCGGCTTTTATGCGGTAGATAAGACCATCTGGTTTGGCACTTCTGCCGGTAGAATGTATAAGTCTACCAATTTCGGAAAAGACTGGACGGCTTACGTAGTTGCTCCCGCAAGTAAGTTCGTAATGGAAATTGCTTTTAATGACGATAAGTTACATGGCGTAACGCATGTAAGAGATAATTTCGGTACTTATTTATATCAAACGTCTGATGGCGGTGTTACCTGGACAAATCTCGGCAGCCCGGCGAATTGGAAAAGCAGCCGCATTACCGCGGTGCCAGGCACAAATGCATTAATATCTACTGGTATCAACGGCAACCCGGCTTTTCGCGGATCAGCAATTTCTTATGACAATGGTACTACATGGACGGAACTTGAAAGGTCTGTACAAAGGACCGTATCAAGATTTTATGATGCTGAAACAGGATATGCCTGCGCTGCTTTTATAACAGGACCACCGCTCAGGGGCGGTATATGGAAATCTGCGATCGTTTTTGAACTTCCGGCCAACAATAAAAAAGGGCCGCATGAAGAAAAAACGGTCAGTGTTAAGCAACCATCCGTTGAGGTGAAGTCAGACGACCTTGTAAAGGTTTACCCAACCCCGGCAAGGGATGTTATAAGCATCCTGTTACAGGATCCTTTAGCTATTACTAATAAGACCATTAGTATAATAAGCATGGATGGCAGAGTGATGCTATCAACACAACAAGGCGGTTCAAACCTGGTTCGTTTGAATGTAAGCAAACTGCCTGCAGGCGTTTACACCGTTCGTATTACAACCAATGCTCAAACAATTAATAAGGTAATTACAATTGTGCGATAGTCTATAGAATCTCAGGTAAAAGGAGCAACGGCAACGTTGCTCCTTTTTTTATTTATGTCTGCCAATGGCGAATATGCAAAGAATCTATCTTCCCCACCCTCGTAAAAAATGATTAAATTCAGGAAAACGCCAACACGCGTAATTAAATGAACTGCTATGCCAATTAAAGATTATGGGGTTTTGAAAGGCCGGGCCTTTGCAAGCAAAAGAGCTACTTCGCAGAGTGAGCATTTCCAGGTACTTATCAATCACAAAAACAATGCACACAGAATCGCTATCAATACAAGGTCAGGCGAAGTTACCAGTCAGGTACTCTTCTATGCCAATGAAGATTTTCATAACCAGGTAACGGATGCAATCCTGCAATCACATCTACGCGATGGTTTCACACCGCTTGAATCAGAAAAAGGTGGACTTGCCATTGATTTTATCAGGGGCAACCTGTTCGACTTCAGTGAAATGGTGCCGCTTCCTTCAAACGCTTCGGGTGGGAACAACGACCTAAATGATAAAATGGATTTTTTTGTGCAGCAGGCCATCCTTGATCCTACCGCTGTTGTTTATGCATTCGGGCAGCATTGGAAAGACGCGGAGAAAGCAGACAGGTATTTCCCGGAGATCAACCCAAGCACAGGCATACACGACATTCACATGAACCAGGGAAATAAGCAGGGCAAATATTTTAAGGATAACGGCATTTACCAGGACGGCGGATTAATCTTTCATTTTGCATCGAGAAAAAGATGGGCCTGCATTTTTACTGCTTTCCAATCGCAGTCGACACATACAGACGATGAAACAGGTAACCCGCTTAACGATCTGCCCATCAGCAGTCCGGACCAACCAGAATTCAAAACGCCTGTCAGGATCATTGCAGCTATGGCAAACCCCGAGGGAGACGATGCAAGAAGAGAGTTTGTTATCCTGCTGAATAAAAGCCGCAAGACCATAGACATTTCCGGCTGGCAGCTTACCGATAAGCAAAAGAAGAAAGATGTGATCGCGCATACGTCCATCAACCCGGGAGAAACGCTGCGTATCGATCTTACAGGTACTGGCGCGCAATTATCCAATAAAGGAGGCATTATCACACTGCTGAATAAAGAAGGTCTCAAAATAGATGGAGTAACTTATACAAAAAGCGATGCTTCTCATGAAGGCGAGATCATAGAGGTGTAAACGGCATCATTCCACTTTTGCAAAAGGCCTGTTATCGATCCATAAAATGCGCAATCCCTTGATGCAGGAAAAATGAACGTTGTAAGTTCTGGGCTTGCCTTCAATATCAGAAAGGTTTATCTGCCAGTTACCGGTCATTGCAAATTTGCCTGTTGATTTCGCGCTTTGAAATTTAATATTTCCAACAGCGCCGCTGGCAACTCCAAGGTCCCAGGCGTAAGTATTTCCTGGTATAAATTTAAATTGTTCGGCAGATGCGTGTGTATTCATGCCTGCGTCTAAACCTGTATAAGCATTTACATATTGAATAGCTCCGCTAAATTGATTGGTCCATTTACCCAAAAGGTCCGAAGCCGCTACGGCAAACTTATTGTAGTTAGCCATTTTCTCCATTTTTTCCCAGGCAGATGAACTTTCCTGGAACCCGCCAAACTCCTGCTCAAAAAATCTTTTCCCGGGAGTAACCACCTCGAGGTATTTTCCACCGCCATTGTGAAAATTTTTCTTGAACAGTACCACATGCACCTGCTTGCCGCTTGATTTTTCCACGGCATCAGCTTCTGCATATTCAATAGATTCCCAACCGCCGCTTGCCCGGAACTGAAAATTGCTTGCCGTGCTGTATTTAGGCGCAACCAATACGTTCCATGCATTTTTCAATCCGTCCAGCACCACATGGTTGTATGCATCTGCAATTTTATTGGGATAATGGATCAGCACGCGGATGGTCCCTTTTGTTACTTCCACCCAATCTTCCTGTACCGTACTGGTCCACCCGTCATCAAAATTGGTGGTGTTAAAAGCAAATTTGCTATTGACAGGTACAGGTTGAACAACAATGCCGGGCTTTTTCATTTCAACAGATGCCAGCAATTGCTGTATGGCGACAAGGTAGTCAGCGCTGTTGGTAAGGCTTACAATGCTTACTGTCTTATCATACCCGCTCATGGTGGTAAGCATGGCAGTTGATGTGGCGTTGCTGAATGTGAAAGGCGCCATGCCCGATTTCATGGTCCAGCCATTAGCTGTCGTGGGCTCTGTGAAACGTGCTGCACCGGAAAGGGTGTATTGTTTGGCTATCAGAGTTTCCCATTCCTTATCAAAATCATCTTTAATATTTCCTTTGCCTTTTGTGCTGAGCATGATGAATACCTGGCAATAGCTTCCCTTTTGCTTGTCAGTAATAGT
>JBAVMD010000039.1:0-3460 GCA_049689695.1 Chitinophagaceae bacterium
GTGTTATGGTGTGGTTAAGCACTAATTAGCAAATAAAAAAATGGCTCAATTGCTCAATGAAGAACTTTGCCTTCATTGAGCAATTGAGCCATTTTCGAATTTGCTAATTAGTGTGAGATAGACGCATTAAACCTGAACCCGATGCCGTGGATAGTCTCCAGGTTGATGTCGGTATCGGCGCGGAAATATTTGCGGAGCTTGGTCATGAAGACATCCATGCTTCGTCCGAGAAAGTAATCATCCTTTCCCCAAACACTAACCAGCACTTCCTCACGCTTCAATACCTTGTTGGCATGCTTGCAGAGAAAGCGCAGCAGGTCAGCTTCGCGCTGGGTGAGCGAAATGGTTTCGTCAGGAGTAAATAATTTGAGGTCGGTAAATGAAAAACGCAACTTGCCTATGTGGTAATCTTCTGCAGATTCAGAATGGAGCTTGCGTGTACGGCGGAGAAATACATTCATGCGCATCATGAGCTCCTGCATGCTGAAAGGCTTGGTGATATAATCATCGGCTCCTGTTAAAAAGCCTTTCACCTTATCTTCTTCCATTGATTTGGCCGTGAGAAAAAGTATGGGGATCACATCGCTCTGCTGGCGGATCTTTTTTGCTACCGCAAAGCCATCCTTATTAGGCATCATTACATCAAGCAGGCAGATGTCAAATTCGTCTTTGCTGAAACGATCGATGGCTGTTTGTCCATCAGTACAATGTACTACTTCGAAACCTTCTTCTTCCAGGTTGTCTTTAATTACAAATCCGAGCGATGTATCGTCCTCTGCCAGGAAAACTTTTCCTTTCCTATTTTCCATAAATACCGGTTTAAATGAGTGGCATATGAATACTGAATTCCGATCCGATGCCTGGCTCACTCTGCACAGTTATCTTTCCCTGGTGGGCATCTATAACCTTCTTTGCAAAATTCAAGCCTATTCCAAAACCTTTCACATTATGCACGTTTCCCGTGGGTACACGATAAAATTTACGAAAAATATCTTTAAGGTATTTCTTCTCAATACCTATTCCATTGTCCTTCACTGTAATAATGCACATTTTGTCGTTATGACTGACTTTTATGCTTATGCGTGGTTGCGATGCATACTTCAGACTGTTATCCAGCAGGTTGATGATCACCTGTTGAACATAGGTGCCATCTGCGAGTATGCGTAACGGTTCGGGACAGGGAAAGAACTCTACCACGGCGGCTTTGTCGCTGATCAGGGGCTGAAGAAATGAGATCGCATGTTCGATCATTTCATTTACTTCCACATTTTCCTTGACCAGCAAGGCTTCTTTTCTATCTGAAAGGGCTGCCTCTAATATACGATTAACTTTGCTTTCCAGTTCTCCCGACTGTTCTTTTATGATAGCAGCATATTTTCTGAACCTGTCACGCTGATGCTCGATGCCTGGTGTTAATAATACACGTCCTGCAATGCCCATTACCGAAAGCGGCGTTTTGAACTCGTGCATGAAATTGTTCAGGAAGTCTTTCTGTACTTCCTGCGTATAGCGCTGGCGATAAAAATAGTAGAGCAGCACACCCATTGCGGTAAGCACGGTAACCAGTACGATGCCTCCGATGCCTATCCAGAGTTTTATCTCTTGTAATACATCTTCGTCTGCCTGGGTGAAACGTGCCGAGAGATGGTACATCCTGCTTAGCCATGCCAATTGCATGGCGATGATCAGGAGAATGATCACACTGGCAGAAATAATAAGTGTTTTTAGGGTCAGCGGGCGCATAAGGGTATTAAGGGTACCGCAAAATTCCCTCCATAACGCCGCGCGTGGCGTTAACTCAGGGTTAATGAAGCGGGGCGCGGAAGGTACAAGGGACAAGGAACAAGAAGCAAGATAAAGGTTCAGGAAGCCGCTTGTGCCTTGTCCCTTGTACCTTGTGCCTTCTCAATAAGATTGAGCCATTGGGCAAGAGCTGGCAAAGTAGTGCCCTGTATCAATACAGAAGAAACGGCGATAAAAAACACGAGGTCGAAGATCATACCGGCTTTATCAAGCCCCGCAAGCAAAGGATAAGTTGCAAATACAATAGGCACGGCTCCACGAAGACCCACCCATGAAATGAACAGCTTTTCTTTATTGCTCACCTTAAAGAAATACAGGCAGATAAATACGCCCAGCGGTCTTGCTATTATAATAAGAAAGAAGGAAATGAATATCCCAAGTCCTGCAATAGGGACCAGGCGTGAAGGGAACACCAGCAATCCCAGCGTAAGGAACATCAGTACCTGCATAAGCCAGGCCTGTCCGTCGTAAAAACGCATCAGGATCTTCTTGTGCGCAAAATTGCTGTTGCCCAGTATTAGCGCTGCAATGTAAACTGCAAGGAAACCATTACCATGAATAAGTGATGTAAAGGAGAATGTGAAAAAGATCAATGCCATCAGCAGAACCGGGTACAAGCCTTCTATTTCCAGCCGGATGCGGTTGAGCAATAGCACCATTCCCTTTCCGCAGGCAAAACCCATAATGGCCCCAAACGACATTTCCTGCAAAAAATTCAGGATTACCGTACCATAATCTCCGCTGCCATTCTGCACCATATAAATAATACTGATCATGATCACATACACCATGGCATCGTTACTGCCGCTTTCCATTTCGAGGGTAGGGCCGAGATTATTTTTAAGCTCGATGTTGCGCGAGCGCAGAATGGAAAATACAGCGGCGGCATCGGTTGAAGAAACGATCGCGCCAAGCAGTATGCCTTCCAGTAGTGTAAAATCTGTTATAAGATGAACAAAAACGCCCAGCGTTACCGCAGTGATCAGCACACCTGCGGTGGATAAAACAATGGCGCGGCCAACAATAGGTTTTGCGGTGCTCCATTTGGTATCTATACCACCTGAAAACAAAATGAAATTAAGGGCCACTACACCTAAGAATTGTGTGAGCGCGGGATCATCAAAATAAATTCCGCCCACGCCATCTGAACCAGCCAGCATACCTACCAGCAGGAATAGAATAAGGATAGGAATACCAAGGCGGTTGAACGGTTTGCTTGCAACAATGCTCACGATCAGCAGCAGAGACCCCAGCAAAAGGATGTTTTCAGTACTTAAGCTCATTGCGTCAAAGATGGGGTAAAAAAAGGAAGGTACAAGGTACAAGAAACAAGGCACAGGGGGTTTACCTCTTGTGCCTTGTTTCTTGTGCCTTGTACCTTAGTTCGAAGAACTTATTATTTCAACTTGGCCATCACAACAGGCTTAGTCTTTGTTTCTGACGCTGCCGCTGTAGCGGCATCTGCCTGGCCTAATGGTTTATTTTTTGCAAAGTCAACCAGTATCGGTGCGGCCACAAAGATAGATGAGTAGGTACCTGTAACAACACCTATCAGCATCGCAAACGCAAATCCTCTTGTTACTTCACCGCCTACCAGGAACAGGATAAGGAGTGTGAGGAATACCGTTAGTGAGGTCATGATGGTACGCGTAAGTGT
>JBAVMD010000040.1:0-21623 GCA_049689695.1 Chitinophagaceae bacterium
GCCAGTGATAGTTCCTGTAGGATTTGCGGATGGCGCCAATCTTAGTAAAGCTTCGCGGATAATTTTTACGATTAAAGATAACAATGATGCGTTCAGGAATTTCAGGGCTGAGCTTGACGGAAAATGGCTACGGTTTACAAACGATAAAGGCCGCAGCTTCATTTATAGTTTTGACGAGAAATGCCCCGCCGGTGAGCATGAGTTAAAAATAAGCGTTCAAGACGCGGCAGGCAATGCAAGTGTGAGGACGATCAGGTTCACGAGGTAAAGTCATCTGGTCATCTGGTCATTAGGTCATTGAGTCATTAGCATTGACTTAATGACTTAATGACTTAATGACCAATGACTGCCAATGAATAACCGATAAACCGATAGACCCATGCTGAAGGAAGGCGATAAAGCCCCTGCATTTTCAGGTAAGGACCAGGACGGCAATACCATCAGCCTTTCCAGCCTTAAAGGCAGGAAGTTGGTATTGTATTTCTATCCTGAAGACGATACGCCCACCTGTACCATCCAGGCCTGTAATCTGCGTGATAATTATGGTTTGCTGAAGAAAGAAGGTTTTGAAGTGATAGGCATCAGTCCGGATGATTCTAAGAGCCATAAAAAATTCGAAGCTAAATTCGATCTGCCTTTCCGGCTTATTGCAGATCCCACACATAAAATACTGGAGAAATACGGGGTATGGGGACAGAAGCAAATGTTCGGTCATCAATATATGGGCGTACACCGCACCAGTTTTTTAATTGATGAAAAAGGCATTATCAGGAAGATCTTTCTTCGTCCAAAGAACAAAGCGCATGCTGAGGAGATCGTGAAGGCATGGAAGGAAATTAGCTGATTGATTAATTTAGCTGATAAGCTGATTAGAAGAAACGCTAATAATAAATAATTAAGTTTGTATTTGAAATGGATTATAAACCACATCAACCCAATCAGCTTATCGGCTAATCATCCCATCAGCTAATATTCCCCCCATGCGTAAACTGCTTATGATAGAAGATGACCTGGACGACAGGTATATTACCGAAACCTATTTTGCCGATAAGGGTTATAAAGTTGCGCTGGAATTTTTTGAAGGTTCAGCTGATGTGATCGAACATCTTTCCAGGCTTAATGCTGCTGAACTTCCTGATGTAATTGCACTCGATCCCGGCAAGCGTGCGCTGGAAACGCTTGAAGCATTAAAAACACATCCCCGCTTTAAAGAAATCCCCGTTGTAGTAATTACTGAAGTAGTGCCTGCCTCGAGAATAAAAGAGGCATACAGGCTGGGCGCAAATTCTGTTATCCAAAAACCTTCTACCCACAAGCTCACAGAAGAAACAATAGGAGCTTTTGCGAAGTATTGGTTTGAAGTAGTGGAGTTATAACACGAGTTTGGAACACGAATTTCACGAATTGGTCTATATATGAGCAAGCTTGATAATTCGTGTAATTCGTGTTTAAAAATTCGTGTTTCTCTTTCTCCTCACCAAAATCAGTGATGCACAGCACACCTTAGGCGATTGTAACACTCTTCGTGATCATTGAGTTTTGCTATTCATTTAAAACAAGCAATATGAAAAGCAAAATCTCTTTAATAGCATTTACGCTATCCTTGCTCATGGTGGCTTTTATTGATAAGCCAAAGCACAAATTCAAAAACCTTTCATCAGAAGTTATTGTAGCCTGGAACCTGATAGGTCAGGAGACCATGGCAGGTAAAAATTACCAGCCGCTGGCAGATTATCAGCCTTTGCTGGGCTCACGGGTGAATGCCATGATGCACCTTGCCATGCACGATGCATTAAATGCTGTGGAGCCGGTGTATGAAACCTATGCGCTGAAGGTGAAAGATAAAAAAGCAGATCCCGAAGTAGCGGCAGCCGTTGCAGCACATACGGTTCTCATTGAATCTTTCCCCGCTAAAAAAGACCTGTTGAATACAAAGCTTGCTGAATGGCTTACAAAAGCAAGATCGGCCGATGCCCGTAAGAGAGCCGTGGTGCTTGGTGAAAAAGCCGGTAGAATGATTCTGGAGCTTCGTAAAAAAGACGGGGCTAATGATAACAACTGGATGGGACAGATACAACCATCCACCAAGCCTGGTATTTACCAGTTGGTGCCGCCTTTTACATTCGTGTATGGTCCGCACTGGAAGACCATGCAAACTTTTTCTCTTAGCAGTTACGATCAGTTCCGCTGTCCGCCACCACCAGCTTTAACCAGCAAAAAGTATACGGAGTCTTTTAATGAAGTGAAAGATTTCGGCAGCAAAGGCAGTAAGCTGCGCACTGCAGATCAAACCTTCTATGCAAAATTCTGGTACGAGCTTTCGGAGATCGGCTGGAACCGCGTAGGCCGCATTGTTACGCAAGACCAAAAGCTTGACCTGTTCAATGCAGCAAGATTGTTCGCGTTGTTGAACATGGCGCTTGCCGATGCGTATACTGCAGGATGGGATTCTAAATTCCATTATAATTTCTGGAGACCGTATACAGCCATTCATTTTGCCGATACGGATGAAAATCCTGCTACAGCGAGAGACCACAATTGGGAATCGCAGGAACCTACTCCGCCCGTTCACGATTATCCATCTACACACAGTTCGCTGGGCAATGCAGGAGCATCTGTACTGGCTGGCATTCTTGGTGATAATATCTCTTTCACCATGATCTCCGGTTCTTCAGATCCTGTGAATGCAACACGTTTTTTCAAAAGCTTCAGCCAGGCTGCTGACGAAAATGCAAATTCGAGAGTGATGGCAGGGATCCACTTCCGTTTTTCCTGCCGCGCCGGCCAGGACCAGGGGAATAAAATAGGGCAGTGGACAGTGCAGAATTATTTAAAGCCGTTGAAATAACTACTGAACCTCAACTCAAGTTAATTATCAATCAAAAAAAGTTAGTCATGAAATCTTTTAAATTCATTCGCATTGCATCATTTTCACTCATCGCTTTTTCAGCCCTTATTACAAGTTGTGATAAAGACGATGATAATTATGTAGAAAATCCGCCAGTACAATCAACAGTAGTGAGTAAATCGGGAGACCTTACTGCGGCACTTGCAGAATTCCGTCACATCCTGGGTGATTCATTGAACACTGTTCCGGGTAAAACTTCCGGTCGCCGTGAAGTAAACTGGGATGGTGTACCAGCCAACCTTACCAACAGCGATAATTTTCCTTTTGATTTCTTCAATGCAACCGATGCAGCAACGGGCAATGGCCGCAAGCGCGGACTGGTGTATGCAAACAATGGCACTACGCTCAGAGTTGACAGCAGTGATCTTTTTGATATCGATGCTTCTTACGCTGCGCAGTTCGATGCATTCTCTGGCAAAAGGACCTTTCTTCCCAGGAGCAGCAATGTATCTGAGGTACTTTTTAAAGTGCCGGGCACAAATACAGACGCATTCGTTAAAGGGTTCGGTGTAATATTTTCCGATGTTGACGATGCCAATTCCACCAAAATTGAATTCTTCAACGGCGTAAAAAGTCTGGGTGTATTTAAAGCGCCTGTAAGAACAGCGGGTAGCAGTTTTTCATTTTTGGGCGTATTCTTCCCGAATGAAAAAGTGACCAGGATAAAGATCACCGCAGGCAATAGCTTGCTTGCTACAGGTGTAAAAGATATTTCTGATAACGGCTCAAAGGATTTGGTAGTGATGGATGATGTGTTTTATAGTGAGCCGGTGAGTGTGGAGTAAGAAGCTACGAGCTGCGAGCTGTGAGCGTGGGGCTAAAGAACTTGTAGCTCAGCTCGCAGCTCGTAGCTCAAAGCTCATAGCTTATAGCTATAGCTCCCCAAATTAGGGGATACCTTCCCTCTAATAAGGTTATTGCCCGGCTGTTTGAATGTCATCAAATTTGTCATCTCATTTTCAACGGCCTCTTTCAAATTGTTAGTCATGAAAAACAAGATTTTTGTTCTTATTGTGCTTACCTCTTTAATGGCATGTAAAAAAGATAAAGACCAGGATGCGATCGTTATTCAGTCTTCCGGAAATATAACTTCAAGCGTAGATGCTTTCAGGCATTTATTGGGCGATAAATTGAATACCTCGCCCGGCGCAGTTGGCGGAAGGCGGGAGATCAATTGGGATGGAGTGCCGGACAGCCTGCTTGGAAAACCGCTGCCCGAACAGTTTTTCAACAATACCGATCCTGGCGCGCCGGCCAGCACGCAAAGAGGATTGATCTATGAATCAGATGGCATCTTCCAGGTAAGCAAAAGCAATTTCAGCGAAGTGAATGCTGCAGCTGCCAACCAGTTTGCGCCCTTTAGCGGCACTAACATTTTCACAAATACCAGCGAAAATCTCTGGGATGTGGGATTTGAGTTGCCCGGTCAGGATGTAGCAGCCAGTGTAAGCGGATTTGGAGTTGTTTTTGCCGATGTTGACATTGCCAATAATACCTCGCTGGAATTTTTCAACGGAAATAAAAGCCTTGGTAAATTCTTTGCGCCTGTACATGATCCCAACAGCAAATTCTCATTTCTTGGCGTGTATTTCAAAAATAAACGTGTTACAAAGATCAAGGTGCAGCATGGAAATGGATTGCTGAACAGCGGGCAAAAAGACATAACCGATGGCGGTAGTTCGGACCTTGTTATACTCGATGATTTTTTATACGACGAGCCGGTAAAGCAATAGCCGTGCAAACTATTTCAGGTAGGGGTTAATCCGTCGGTGCATAAATTGCCCGGCGGAATTTTTTATACGTACCTGCCTATTTCGTAATTTATCATGCTCTTAGGAATTTCTCATGAACCAACTCTTCAGGTTTATATGCTTCTTTTTTTTGCTGCTGCCAGCATTGCAGTCAGCCGGGTATACCCCTTCATTGTACTTCAGGAACCTGAGTAACGTGAATGGTTTATCGCACAACAAGGTTAACTGCATACTGGAAGACCGCCGCGGTTTTATGTGGTTTGGAACAGATGATGGACTGAATCGCTATGACGGAAATAAGTTCGTTGTATTCCGCCATCAGCCTTCGGATTCTGCAAGTATTTCAGGCAACATTATTACCAGCCTGCTGGAAGATAAAAGTGGTATTATATGGATAGCTACTGCCGATGGCGGGCTTACCAAATATGATTACCGACTGTCTCCCGGGCGCCAGTTCAGGCAATACAAGCATTCCATTGCCGATTCATCCAGCATCCCGGTGAACATCATTAATGCGTTGATAGAAGATCAATATGGATTTCTCTGGCTGGGCACCAGTGGTCACGGTGTTTTGAAGTTCGACAAAAAGAAAGAGATTTTTGAACCTGTGCCTAACAAGGCGCGCACTGCTTTGGCACTTTGCCTGGATGGTAAAGGCATGATCTGGGCGGGCAGAGAAGGAGGGGGTTTTATAAAGATCGATCCGAGAAATTCAAAAGTGCAGGCAGATAAACGGTATGACGATGTTTACGTAAAATTGCCGCACATGGTAGTGACTTCTTTGTTTAAAGACAGCCGCAACCACATCTGGTTTGGCTCCTGGGACAAAGTTGTATATCGTTATAATAATCATTCGCAGGCAGAAGAAGTTTTTTCGAATACTGCCGATCCGTATTCTTTCGGCAAAGACGATGCGCTTTCGTTTGCAGAAGACCATCGCCGCCGTATCTGGATCGGCGGAAAATATGGCGGCCTTTATATTTATGAACCCATCACCGGCAGCTTTTATCACTACCGGCACGATCCATCACGCGAGGGGAGCCTGGCAGACAACAAAGTGAATTGCATTTACCGCAATAAATCGGGCATCATCTGGCTGGGAACAGACCGGGGCTTAAGCGTTCATCATCCTTCGGAACAGCAATTTGCCCAGACTTTTTTACCTGTTTCTGAAAAGGAAGCACCAACTACTATTTATGATTTCATGGAAACGGCCGATAATAAATTCCTGATCGGTACCAGCAGGGGCATATATCGCATGCAGGGCGACGGGCAGTTTTCATTAATCGATCTGCAATACAAAGGGCAGCGAATGGCTGCTACCAAATTTTATAAAGCAAAAGACAACACTGTTTATGTAGGCACTGATGTTTCATTGTTCAGGTTCAATACAATCACCGGTGGGCTGGATCGTTTGCCGAATACTGAAGAAGATAGGGTGATGAACCGCATTATCGCATCGCGCGTGGCATCGCTGACAGAAGATAATATCGATGGCCATCCTGTTTTACTGGTAGCCCCTTACGGACATTTCATTGCTTATTATGATTTTGTATTGAAGCAATGGGTATCGCGCCAGGATACAGTGCGGCCTATCATTACAAGATTTAAAATGCGTGATCACCTGGTGCGCAGGTTCTTTAAATCGCGTAACGGTTCTATCTGGCTCGCCAATACAAAAGCGGGTTTGGGCGAATGGCCTGCAGATGGCGTTTCGGGTATTAAATATTATTCCAACATTCCTAATGCCGATGAAAGCATCAGCAACAACAATGTTTATGATATTACTGAAGATGCAAAAGGCAATTTATGGATAAGCACTTATGGAGGCGGCCTTCATTACTTTAATACCTCGGATAAAAAATTCAGGCACATCACATCGTCGCCCAACCTAAGCGAAGGCATACAGACCGATGCACATGGCAATGTATGGATGATAGCCAACGGCGGCTTGCACAAATACGACATTCAGAAAAGTTCATTCAGCGCATTTCAATTGCCAGATGTTGAAAAAACCGGAGGCATAAAAGGATATATTTTTAAAAGCAGCGATGGAAAAATGTTTATGGCGGGAGCTAATTATTTTATTTCGTTCGATCCTGATTCCATCCGTGAAGTAAATACACAACCCAAAGTTTATCTCACGGATTTTAAAGTGTTCAATACATCGTTCAATCATTTGCTGGAAGGCAAGAAAATTGAGCTGAGGCATAACCAGAATTTTTTCTCTTTCGAATTTGCGGCACCTTCTTTCCAGGGCAGCGATGTGCAATACTCATGGAAGCTGGAAGGGGTGGACCCTGATTGGGTAGCGGCAGGCACACAGAACAATGCTAATTACACTAATCTCAGTGGAGGCGACTATACATTCAAGGTGCGAGCCACTTCAAAGCCTGGCATGTGGAGCAACGATATTGCTGCTATCAGCGTGCGCATCATACCCCCGTTCTGGAAAAGGCCGTGGTTCTTTATAGTCTGCGTGCTGATGATAATGGCGGCGGTTTACGCAGTATACCGGTACCGCATAAATGAACTTTTAAAACGACAGGCCATTCGTAACAAAATAGCGCAGGACCTGCATGACAATGTAGGCTCCACGCTCAGCAGCATCTCAGTTTACAGCCAGGTAGCCAAGATACACAATGCCCAAGGCAACAGGGAAAATCTACAGGATATACTTGTGCGCATAGCAGCTACTTCCAGCGAAATGATCTCTGAGATGAATGATATTGTGTGGACCATCAACCCGCGCAACGACAGCATGCAGAAGATACTTCAGCGCATGGAGTCGTTTGCAAAGCCATTGCTGCATACGCAGAACATTCAGTTCAGGTTTCAGTATGATCCTGCGGTAATGAATGTAAACCTGGAGATGGAGCAGCGTAAGAATTTCTATCTCATCTTTAAAGAGGCTGTCAACAACGCACTAAAATATTCAGGCTGTAAAAACATGGAAGTGCACGTAAATTACCGTCATCAGCACCTGGAGTTGCTGGTTCAGGATGATGGTGTTGGATTTGATCAAAAAACGGTAGATACCAAAAGCGCTCAGTCGCTCTCGGGCAATGGATTGAAAAATATGTCGCGCCGCGCTAAAGAAATGAATGGCGTTTGCCAGCTTGAAAGCGAACCCGGGAAAGGCACTAAGGTGAAACTGAGATTCCCTGTCACCTAATTAGGGGATTGCTGCTTAGCCGGAATTGATGGAACTTCAGTAATAATATAACCACTATGAGCCTTCGCATTGCAATTTTCGACGACAATAAGAACATCAGGGAAAGCATTTCATTATTGCTGAAAACAGTGCCCGGTTTTGATGTGATAGGTTCTTTCTCGCATGTGCTGGATTGTGTTGACGATGTGCGTGAATGCAAGCCAGATATTGTGCTGATGGATATAGAGATGCCGGGTATGACAGGCATTGAGGCGGTCAAATCGATCAAAAAAGAATTTCCCCACATACAGGTGCTGATGCAAACGGTATTTGAGGACGACGACAGGGTGTTCGATTCCATTTGCTCGGGCGCATCAGGCTATATCCTAAAAAATTTCCTCAATACAAAGCTCATAGAAGCTATTACTGAACTGCAGTATGGCGGATCTCCCATGTCGCCTTCGGTTGCGCGCAAAGTGCTTAACAAAATGCAGCAGATACCGCAGCACGTAAAGCCGGAGCAGGCGCCTGACTACCAGCTTACGCCGAGAGAAAAAGAAGTACTTACCTGCCTGGTGAATGGCCAGAGTTACAAAATGATAGCAGCCGACCTCAATATCAGCTACGAGACCGTACGTTCCCACGTTAAAAAGATCTACGAGAAATTACATGTCGCTTCTCTCACCGAAGTTGTTGCCAAAGCTATTCATCAGAGATTGGTTTAAAATTTCGGGATTACAGTGAGTCGAAATTGTAATGATGCTGTCCGGCCTCCAGGCCGGACTTTTTTTTAAGCAACTATCCCTGTTTTTTTTACGTATGAGCATAAAAATCTATTCGCGCGGGCGGCAATAAAAAAAATTGCAGGGCCCGCAGGTTACATTCTGTTACGCAGTCTTTACCAACTCCATGAACAATGGGTAACAGGTAGGTATTGCCTGAAGAGGAAGATGACTGATGTGCGTTTGACTGTAACCTGAAAATAGCGCGGAAATGAAAAAATGGTTCTTTGTTATCGGCATAGCAGCAGCTATAGGCTTTCTGAATGCATGTAAACATGAAGTAGTGAACCCGGGTACCGCCCCGGTAGGAGGTGGAGGCGGCGGTGGCGGAACAGATCCCGGAAATACCACTACCTGCAGTCCCGACACGGTTTATTTTCAGCAGGCGGTGCTGCCTATACTGGTATCTAATTGTGCAGTACCCGGTTGCCACGATGCCACTACTCACGAAGAGGGATATGTGTTTACCAACTACCAGAACGTGATGAAGGTGGTGAGGCCGGGAAGGCCCGGCGACAGTGATCTTTATGAAGTGATCACAGACAATGATCCTGACGATCGTATGCCGCGTCCGCCACGGGCGCCGCTTACACAAGTGCAGATAGCGACCATTGAAAAGTGGATAAGGCAGGGTGCGAAGAACAATTCCTGCACTTCAGGATGTGATACAAGCAATGTGAGGTTTGCTGCTACTATTCAGCCTGTGCTGCAAACATTTTGTACGGGCTGTCATAGCGGAACAGCTGCATCGGGCGGAATAAACTTTACCACGTATGGTGGAGTAAAAACACAAATAGATAATGGCAGGCTGTGGGCTGCCATCAATCATACAGGACCTAAGCCCATGCCGTTGGGCGGCAATAAATTATCGGATTGCAATATTGCCAAAATCGGTATCTGGATAAGAAGCGGAGCACCTAATAATTAAATGAGCTATGGTAAAAAAAATGATCCTGGCAGGCTTTGTTGCGGTAGCAGTTTTCAGCTCCGGTTGTTATTACGATAAAGAGGAACTATTATATCCCGGAGGAACTAATTGCCAGGGTGCGGCCAATAAATTCAGCAATGTTAACCCCATTATACAGTCTAAATGCGCGTTCTCATCAAGCTGCCATGCAGCAGGAAGCACCAATGTGGGAGGACCGCTTACAGACTATAACCTGATAAAGAACAAGGCCACCACCATCAAATTGCAGGTGCAAACCGGCCTTATGCCCCAAACAGGATCATTGACTGCTGCCGAATTACAAAGCATTGTATGTTGGGTAGAGGCCGGAGCGCCTAATAATTAAAGCTGCCTTCTTATGAATGCAAAAA
Source organism: Chitinophagaceae bacterium (assembly GCA_049689695.1). GTDB lineage: Bacteria > Bacteroidota > Bacteroidia > Chitinophagales > Chitinophagaceae > DASPKM01. The sequence continues at coordinate 9,913 of JBAVMD010000040.1, forward strand.
AGATCATCATCGTGGTCGTTGTACTGGCGGCTGCAGGTGCGGGAATTTACGGATGGAATGAGTTCAACCGCAAGAACCAGGACCTTTCTGATGTAAAGGCTGTTCATTCCCTTCAGGCTACTGCACTTATAAGCGAGTTCAATGCCAACGACTCATCCGCCAATGCAAAATACCTTGGCAAGGTGGTAGCTGTTGAAGGAATGGTGAAGAATATTGATAAGGATGAAGAAGGAAAATACACCGTTGTGCTGGGAGATACTGCGGATATGTCGGCAGTGCGGTGCTCGATGGACAGCGTTTATGCCGCTAATGCAACATCTCTCCAAAGAGGTGAATCTGTGAAAGTGAAAGGTGTGTTCACCGGCTTTAAAAAAGATGAAACCGGCCTGCTGGGCTCCGATGTGGAAATGAACCGTTGCGTAATAGAAAAAAATAAATAGAAAAACAGAACAACTATTGCAGAGAACTGTACGTAAAATCAACAAATATGAAGAAAGCTACCATGCTCGTGTTAGGTCTTGTGATTACCCTTGGCGGTGTGTTTGCACAAGACAAATTCTTTACTAAAACCGGTAAGATCTCTTTTTATTCCAAAGCCACTTTGGAAAATATCGAGGCGCATAACAGGTCTGTGACTGCAGTATTAGATTCTAAAACCGGAAACATCCAGTTTCTTGCATTGATCAAGGGATTTGAATTTGAAAAAGCATTGATGCAGGAACATTTTAATGAGAATTACCTGGAATCAACAAAGCATCCCAAAGCTGAATTCAAAGGGCAGATCACAAACAATGGCGATATCAATTACGCCAAAGACGGCACTTACAATGCACATGTAAAAGGCAAGCTGACGGTACATGGTGAAACGCGGGATGCAGAGGCCGATGGAACTGTTACTGTTAAAGGCGGAAAGGTCCAGATGCAATCAGATTTTAACGTGCAACTGGCAGATTACAAGATCAAGAACGATAAAATGAACAATATCTCCAATACTATTAAGGTGTCGGTGAATTGTACGCTTGAGCCGCTGAAACCTTAAAGCAACATCATGAAGAAACTAACTCTTATTACTCTGTTCGCTCTTTCCGTTTCTTTCCTTTTTGCACAGGATACAACTGACCTTTTAAGCATGGTGGAGCAAGACAAGCCTGCGAAAGAATACGTTCCGCATGCTTTTAAATCGTCGCGCGTAATCAATGGCCATTCCATGGAAATGATCGCCAAAGGCAACCTGGATTTTCGCATATTGCACCGGTTTGGATTGGTGAACAGCGGAGCTAAGAATTTCTTCGGGCTCGATCAGGCCAGCATGCGCATGGGATTCGATTATGGCATCAGCACCAATCTTACCATTGGCATTGGTCGCAGCACGCTTGATAAAGAATTTGACGGCTTCATTAAACTCCGTCCCATCAGGCAGTCTACGGGACCGAGGTCGTCTCCCATTTCGGTTGTGCTGGTTACAGGCATCACTATTAATAGCTTGCCCTGGACAGACCCTGCGCGTGACAATCATTTTTCTTCACGTGTGGCATATTACAGCGAGATCATTGTAGGCCGCAAGTTCAGCGAAGCTTTTTCATTACAGTTAAGCCCTACCATGGTGCATCGCAACCTGGTACCTCTTGCCAGTGATGAGAACGATGTATTTGCACTGGGCATAGGAACGCGCTTTAAACTGAGCCGCAGAATAGCATTGGTGGCGGATTATCACCAAATTCTTTCTGGTCTCAATAAGAATATTTATCATAATCCTTTGTCGGTGGGTGTTGATATAGAAACCGGTGGCCACGTATTCCAATTGCATTTCAGCAATGCACAGGGTATGAATGAAAAAGCCTTCATCACCAATACGCTGGATAAATGGGGCGATGTGCGGTTTGGGTTTAATCTTTCACGCATGTTCGTGATTAAGAAGCCGAAGGTGAAGACTACGGAGTGATAAGCTGATGGGATGATTAGCTGATGAAGAGCTTACAGAATAGTAACCTCCCGCTCGCAGCTCGTCCCTCATAGCTCACAGCTTTATTGTAGCCCTACATTAACCGGCTAAGAAATCCTGCACGATTTTTTCATGATGTTTAAGAAATTAGCAGCTTTAATCAGCGGATCAGCTAATTATCCCGTCAGCTAATCATCATGAACTACCGCATCAAAGAAAACTCCTGGATAGCGCGCATTGCGGCGTGGAAAATGTCGGCCTCAAGGGTTGCCATCGTTATTGGCAACACCATTCATCTTCATAATACCAGCAGGCATGAATTTCTGCGCAACCAGCGTTGGGTCAAGCATGAGCTTTGCCATATCGAACAGTTCAGGCGGTTCGGGTTTTTCCGGTTCATTGGCATGTACCTGCTGGAAAGTTTTAAAAAAGGGTATCATAACAATAAATATGAAGTAGAGGCCAGGCGGGCCGAGAAGAGATGATTTATGAAACCCATTCTATTTCGCCAAACTCAAATTGTCTTTCCATAGTATCCCTTGTGATCAGTTGGCCTTGCAATCCGGCAGCTTCTATAGTGGTTTCAAAGATCGCATTGTCTTTCTTCAACCTTACTTTTTCTCCCTGCCTGTACAGCTTGCTGTTGTATTCGCCCAACAGGCTTGTTTGCGGATCGAGAAATTGCCGGTAACGAATCTCTAACCTGTTGCATAAATCTTTGGCCAGCAACAACCTGTCGTGGGTTTGACCGGTGATCTGCTTTAGGGAAACTGGATTTGGCAGATGCGATGGAAAATCGGTCTGGTTAAGATTGAGCCCAATGCCTGCAATTGCAAATTGCCACTGGCCTGCCCGGTAAATGTTTTCGATAAGAATGCCCCCTGCCTTTCTGTCACGCCAGTAAATATCATTAGGCCATTTGATAAAAATATCGCCGTTAGTATAATCGTTAAACAGATCATAACAGGCAAGGGCCACCGCGGCGCTTAAAAGAAAAGGGCGGGTTGTATTGGGCCCGGTTGGCTGTAGCACACAGCTCATAGTAATGTTTTGTCCGGCCTCAGCAGCCCAGCTTTTCTCACGCTGGCCTTTGCCTGCGGTTTGTAACTCGGCAATATACACAGCTCCATGCCTTGCCAAACCTTCATGCACCCGGGCCATGGCATAGTTGTTGGTGCTGTCAATAGTGAATAATTCTATAAACGGTTCGCCTATGCGTTCGTTATAAGAATGATGTGGCAAAAGATTACTATTTTTGGCAAAGATAGTTCAGAAGAGAAATGACAATAAAAACAACCCACCACCAACTTATCTGCATTCATTTAATTATTCATCAAAAAAGCATTGATTATTGGAACAACTGACCATGTTAGCTACCCGTAAACGATCAGGTGCAGGAAGGTTAACTAAGAATTCAAAAATTTTCAAAGCTATAATCCACGCCATCCAGGAAAAGAAAGGTATAGATATAGTATCCCTGGACTTGCGTAAGATACCGGAAGCCGTAGCCGATTTTTTTGTGATCTGTTCGGCCGGAAGTAATACGCAGGTTAAGGCCATTACAGATTTTGTGCAGGCGCATGTAGAAAATGTAGCCGGTGAGCGTCCATATAAGCACGAAGGCACTCAAGCCATGCAATGGGTACTCATCGATTACGTTAATGTAGTAGTTCATATCATGCTGCAGGAGCCCCGCAAATTTTACAAATTGGAAGAAATGTGGAGCGATGCACCGCGTGATGAGCACGATTAAACCGGAAAATGTGTAAAGAGCTTTTACCGTAGGTTTCATTAATTACATAAATCCATTAATTACATAAATCCTTAGAGGAGACAAAGACAAATGCCACAGGACGATCTGAAACAAAATGATAATTTTCCCCGCTTCCGTAAAAGGGAGGAAGGCGAGACTCCCAAGCGCGGCCCCAGGTTCAATATTTACTGGGTATGGGGTATCATTGCTGCCATATTGGTGAGCATTAATATTTTCAGCCCATTTTCACCGGATGCAAAACGGATCTCTTACAGAGACTTTCAACAAATGCTCCTGAAAGAGGACGTTTCCAAGATAACCATCATCAAAAACAAAGACCTTGTACGGGTTACCATGAAGAAAGAGGCTTTGAGCAAGCCTGAGTACAGGGACAAACTGGCCAAAGGCTGGCCTTCGGTTGCGGAAACCGGACCGCACTTCCAGTTCACGGTAGAAAAATCGGATGTTTTTGCTGATGACCTTCGTGAATTTTATGCAAAAAATCCACAGGTTACCGAAGTGGAAAAAATGGTAGATACCGAAGGGGAATGGTTTGCACCCGTGCTTAATTTCCTATTGCCATTGCTTATCATCGTGCTTATCTGGATCATGCTGATGCGGAAAATGGGCGGTGGAGCCGGCGGCAGCGGCGGCCCGGGCGGCATCTTCAACATCGGTAAATCAAGGGCTACCCTGTTTGATAAAGGCACCAAGGTGAACATTACGTTCAACGACGTGGCCGGTTTGGACGAAGCCAAGGTGGAGGTGATGGAGATCGTTGACTTTCTTAAAAATCCTAAAAAATATACTGCCCTGGGTGGTAAAATACCTAAGGGCGCTTTGCTGGTAGGTCCTCCCGGAACCGGTAAAACCTTGCTGGCCAAGGCCATGGCGGGTGAAGCCCAGGTTCCTTTCTTCAGCATGAGCGGATCCGACTTTGTGGAGCTGTTTGTAGGTGTGGGCGCCAGCCGCGTTCGTGACCTGTTTAAGCAGGCCAGGGAGAAAGCGCCTTGTATCATCTTCATCGATGAAATAGATGCAATTGGCCGCGCGAGAGGCAAGAATGCCGTCATGAGCAATGATGAGCGTGAAAGCACCCTCAACCAATTGCTTGTGGAAATGGATGGCTTCAGCGGAGAAAGCGGCATTATTGTACTTGCTGCCACCAACCGGCCAGATGTATTGGATACAGCCCTGTTAAGACCAGGCCGTTTCGACAGGCAGATATCCATAGATAAACCGGATATGAAAGGCCGGGAAGCGATTTTCAAAGTGCATTTAAAACCGATTAAAATATCCGATAGAGTAGATATCCATAAACTGGCTGAGCAAACTCCGGGTTTTGCAGGCGCCGATATAGCCAACGTTTGTAACGAGGCTGCATTGATCGCCGCAAGAAAAGGAAAAGCAGGTGTGGAAATGGAAGACTTCCAGGATGCGATAGACAGGGTAATAGGCGGACTTGAAAAGAGAAGCAAGATCATATCACCCGATGAAAAAAGGATCATTGCCTACCACGAAGCCGGCCACGCAATCTGCGGCTGGTTCCTGGAGCATGCCTATCCTTTATTAAAAGTAACCATCGTGCCGAGAGGTGTGGCTGCTTTGGGATATGCGCAGTATACCCCCAAAGAGCAGTACCTGTATAACACAGACCAGTTGTTCGACCAGATATGCATGACACTTGGCGGAAGAGCCAGCGAGGATATCTTCTTCCAGAAAATATCTACGGGTGCGCAGAACGACCTGCAACAGATCACCCGCATGGCTTATGCAATGGTAACAGTGTATGGTATGAACGATAAAGTAGGCAATGTGAGCTTTTACGATCCTGCTGCCGAACAATCGTTCACCAAGCCTTACTCAGAAGAAACTTCCAAAATGATAGATGAGGAAGTGCGTAAGCTCATTGGTCAGGCATTTATACGTACCAAAGAACTGTTGCTGGAGAAGAGGGATAAAGTAGAAAGGCTTGCAGAAGCGCTGCTTGACAAAGAGGTGTTGTTTCAGAGCGATGTGGAGAGGTTGATCGGCAAGCGTCCGTACGAAGAAAAGAAACCCGCAGATGTAGTACACGATACACCGGCATTGCACCCGGCTCACCCACTTGATAACGGCGCGGGCGCATTGAGCCCTGCACCGGAAGACGAGCAGGTGAAACCAGTGTAAAGGCGGTGAGTATTTGAAAACTTACGGTGAAACGTCAAACGTCAGACAGTTATATTACTTTTGACCTTTGACGTTTCACTTTTTTAATTATGAACGTTTCTCCTTCGAAAGAAAATATTCTGAAAAAGATAAGGCAGGCGTTGAGCGAATCAACGCCTTTGCCATTTCCGCAAGCCGAAGGAAATGCTTCGGTGTTTCAACCCCCGGTGCAGGAAATGGAAGTGCAGTTTGCAGAACACTTTACGGGGCTGGGCGGAAAGTTCGTGTATTGCATCAATCACCAGGAGCTGGCTTCTTACCTGAATAACCTTGCCAACCAGCAAAAATGGACAAAGGTATTTTGCCGGGAAACTGAATTGAAGGCGGTGCTTCAGAAAAACCTGTTCGATAATTTCTGCACCTCGCCTTTGGGCGATTGCGATGCAGCTATTACTACTTGCGAGCTGCTGGTGGCAAGAACGGGCAGCATGGTGCTGAGTGCCGCGCAGGAAAGCGGCCGTACGGTAAGCGTTTATGCGCCTATTCATATCTGTATTGCATATACGCACCAATTGGTGTATGATGTGAAAGACGCCTTGCAGGCGATTGCGAAAAAGTATGGCGATAAGCTTCCATCCTTTATATCTTTTGCCACAGGGCCGAGCAGAACGGCTGATATTGAAAAAACATTAGTAGTTGGTGTGCATGGACCGAAAGAGGTTTATTGTTTTTTGGTGGACGAATAAAGGGAACGCGTCCCGATAGCTATCGGGATCAGGATCTTTTAGGATCTGTTTAAGATCTGTTCCTGAGTTTTTGAGTGAAGTATTAATTGCCAGCGACTAATCTTAATAAATCATAACAGATTCTGATGATCCGTGTTCCTTCTCTTTTAATTATCTTTTAATAATGCAAATTCCCGAAGGCAAAAAAGTTTACTTCCTTTCAGATTTTCATTTAGGCGCGCCCGATGCCGCATCCAGCCTTCAGCGGGAAAAAATGATCGTTCGGTTTCTTGAATCTATTCAGCACGATGCAGCACACATTTTCATTGTTGGCGATATGTTCGATTTCTGGTACGAGTACAAAAAGGTAGTTCCTAAAGGCTATGTGCGTATACTGGGAACACTCGCCACGCTTTCCGACAAAGGCATTCCGCTTTATTTTTTTGTAGGCAATCACGATATGTGGATGAAGAATTATTTTCAGAAGGAACTGAACATGCCTGTATACTTCAAGCCCGAACGTTTTGTTTTCAACGATAAAAAATTTCTGGTAGGGCATGGCGATGGTTTAGGTCCCGGTGATCATGGATACAAAGCGCTTAAAAAAGTTTTTCGCAACCCTGTAAGCCAGTGGCTGTTCGGGATCTTTCCGCCATACATGGGCATGGGCCTCGCTAACTATTTAAGCCGCCGAAGCCGCGAGGCCACGGGCAAGCACGAAGAGGTTTTCCGGGGAGAAGAAAATGAATGGCTCATCACCTATTGCAGGGAAGTGCTTAAGCAGGAGCAGTTCGATTATTTTATTTTCGGACACCGTCACCTCCCCATCGATTTCAGGCTTGCGCCCGGCACGCGTTACATTAACCTGGGCGATTGGATCCGTTACTTTACGTATGCTGTATTTGATGGAAGCAACCTGGAGCTGACAACCACAATAGCTGAAAATGAATCTAAGATCGTACGCCATTCATGATAAGAATTGCAACGATATTATTCCTCTTGCTTTCCTGTGCTTTTGCACAGGCGCAAAGCGTGCCATTTCCATTAGAGAGAAGATATGAAGGAGATGTGGTTGATTTTACCGTTGACAACCTCGGCAATGTATATCTGCTGTATAATACCAACCAGCTGAAAAAGCTCAATGCAAAAGGCGATTCCGTGGGCGTATTCAACGCAACGCGCAGGTACGGCTCGATATATTCCATGGATGTAAGCAACCCGCTTAAAGTGTTGTTATATTATAAAGATTTTGGCACCGTAGTGGCTTTGGACAGGTTCCTGGCTGTTCGCAATACGCTCGACCTGCGCAAGCTGAATATTTTCCAGGCAAAAGCGGTGGGGCTTTCGTACGATAATAATATCTGGGTCTTCGATGAGCAGGAAGGCAAGCTGAAAAAAATAAGTGAAGAAGGCAAGATCATAGATCAGACAAACGATTTGCGACAGCTTTTCGATTCGCTTCCTTCGCCTCACCTATTGATAGATCAGGAACGACTGGTATACATGTACGACAGCACAAAAGGCTTTTACGTATTTGATTATTACGGATCTTTAAAGAACAGGGTGCGACTGTTGAATTGGCGCGATGTGAGTGTGGTTAATAAATCAGTTTATGGGCATAATGGTCGTCAGCTATTAAAATACGATGCAGGGAGTCTGAACCTGCAGGAGTTACCGATGCCGGCGGCATGGAAGGGTGCGTCACGTATTTATGTAAGACCGGGGAAAATTTATGTGCTCAACAAAGGAGTGGTTGAAATTTACACCGTGCAATAAATTTAATGAACAGCTTTCTTCAACAAAGATTTTTCGATAACACGGTACAGGTTTACCTGATCGTGGCAGGTATCATTTTATTTGCCTTCCTGTTCAAGCGGTATTTTTCAAGATACCTGGCCGGACTTCTATTCAAGGTTGTAAAGCGTGTTGCAAAAGGGGTTGACAAAGCACCGTTCATAAACCTGGTGGTGCAGCCGCTGGAAATTTTTCTGTTGATATTGGTAACGATGATCGCACTGGAAAAACTCACATTTCCCAAAGCGCTTGATTTTGCAGTGTACAAAATACCATTTCAAAACATTATTGAGGCAGCTTCCATTATTATTTTACTGATTGCTTTTATATGGCTGTTGCTGCGCGTAATAGATTTTATTGCATTGATACTGGAACAGAAAGCCAATCTTACACCGGAGCAGACAGATAATCAATTGATCGTTTTCTTCAAGGATTTCTTTAAAGTGGTGCTGGTAGTGCTGGGAATTTTAATGATGCTGAAATTTGCTTTCAATTTCCAGATCGGCAGCCTGCTTACAGGACTTAGCATTGCCACAGCTGCTATAGCCCTGGCCACACGCGAAAGTCTGGAGAACCTGATAGCTTCTTTCATTATATTTTTCGATAAGCCTTTTTCTGTAGGCGACCTGGTGAAAGTGCAGCATGTAACCGGAACCGTGGAAAAGATCGGGTTGCGAAGCACGCGGCTGCGCACTACAGAAAAAACATGGGTAACGGTGCCCAACAAGCAAATGGTAGACAGCATTCTCGATAATCTTACCATGCGCACGCACAGGCGCGCATTGCTGAGCCTCGAATTAAAACCCCAGACTTCTTCTGAAGATGTGAACCAGTTCTTACTGGGAGTAGAAGCATTATTGAAGCGCCGAAATAAGCAGGTAGAAAATTTCTCCGTTTTTCTTACAGACATTACCAAAGATGCTTTTATAGTTCAGGTAGAATTTTTAATTGCTGCAATAACTGTTGAGGAATTCAATAAGATGAAGCAGGAAATAACCTTATCCATCATTCAATTACTTGAGCAAATGAAGATCAGGTTGTCTTCGAGGGAGACGGAGATTGTGATGAATAACAAGGAGGGATCTGAAGGGCGATAGTCAATGGGTCATTTGGTCATTAGGTCATTGAGTCATTTGTCATTTCCCGCGCACAGTGACATGTATAAAAAAAGCGGCCACTAATAAGTAACCGCTTTGCTTCAGGGAAGGTTGAATCTCTACTATTAAATTTTTCTTTGTTACGATGCTTTAAAATGACCTAATGACTAATGACCCAATGACCAATAAATTAATTAACCTTACTCACAATTTCACCAATCTCCTTATCCCATTGCCCTGTTTTTCCATACTCCACAACACGTCCAATCTCTTTTCCATCTTTCAACACGATCACGGTAGGAACATTTATCACATTCAAAGATTCTGAAAGATTACCCAGGGTTTTCTTGCTGCGGTCAACACCTATCAATGAAATATTTTCCGTGGGCACAGCTGCTGCATCTGTTAATGAATAGAATTTAGGCAGAATATTTTTTGTATCGTCGCACCAGGTACCACCAAAAACAATAAACCGTAAACCTGGTTTCGATTTTAATGCAGTCACTGCATCTGCATTAGGAACATATCCCTGTTGGTTTTGCGCAAACCAGGTGAAGGCGGGATCTTTCTGCACGAGATCGCGTGATAATATGCCTTTAAGAATTTTATCAGGGCCTTCTACCTTCACTTCATACTGAACCTGGCTGAATGCTGCAATGCCAATCAATGCAAAGGATAAGAGTAAAACAATACGTTTCATAGTTTGAGATTGAAGATGCAAATTACTTAAATGAAAATGGACATGCGTTAAGGGAAAGCTAATAAGTCACTGGGTCATTTAGGTCATTAGTCATTGGGGCATTAGGTCATTTAGCAATAGTTAATGACCTAATGACTTATTGACCTTATGACCAATGACTTTAGAGATTCGCTTTAATCTCCAGCAAAAAACCCTTGATCTTCTGCAATGATTGTATCATCACAAAGCGCTCTGCGGCAGACTTGTTTTTTTTGATGTAATCTTTTGCGCCTTCGAGCGTGTATTTGCGCTGGCGTATGAGGTGGTGTATCAGTACAAGATTTTTTATATCGATGGGCCGGAAATGACGATCGCCCTTCCGGTTTTTGCGTGGCTCGATGATATCAAATTCATTTTCCCACGTGCGGATGAGAGAAGTATTCACCCTGAACATTTCCGCAACTTCACCAATGCTGTAATATTGTTTCTGAAACAGGACTTCATCTTCGGGGATATTAATGTTCTCCGCCTCCATCTCCAGCTCTTTCAAAGGCCTGCGCCCACGCTTTGATTTTTTTGCCGGGGCCACCACAACCTGTGCAGCAGCTTCAGCCTGCTTAACGGATTTAACACGCACTTTCACACCCTGCTCTTCCGGCACAGGCTCTGTAAAATCAAAGGTGATCTGCGACAAGCTTTTCATACTATGATAAAGATAAGGAAAGTTAATCCAGGCTCTGGTTACTCGCTGCGGCAACCTTCAAAATCCTGTCGAACTGTTCCGGCGTAAGATCGTTGTAGAAGAAATAAACAGGATCGAGGGGGCGCCCGTTCTTATGTACTTCATAATGCAAATGCGGGCCGGTGGATTTGCCGGTGCTGCCCACATAGCCAAGTATTTCGCCACGTTTCACCTGCCTGCCATTGCGCACACTTATTTTAAACATGTGCCCATAAAGCGTTTCATATCCGTATCCATGATTCACCACTACATGATTGCCATAACCATTGCCCAGGTTGCCTGCTACTTTAACAACACCATTGGCGGTAGCATAAATAGGCGTTCCCTGGGGAGCGGCGAAATCCAGGCCCGCATGGTATTTTACGGTCTTATACACCGGGTCAATCCGATAGCCAAATCCTGAAGCCACGCGGTTGAGGTCTTTATTGCTTACGGGTTGAATAGCAGGAGTACCGGCCAGCAACTGCTCTTTGTTTTTAATGAAGCCTGCTATTTCGTTGTATGAAAGCTGTTGGCGTTTGATGCGCGCATCAACATTCCCAATGCTTTTAATAATGGAATTGGTAAGCTCGTTCTTATCCATCTGCAAAACCATTTGCAGTTCCTGCAGTTGCTGCTGCTCCTTGGCGCGGGCGCTGTCTGGTAATGGATTGGCTTCAAAAATAGTGCGGTATACTTCGTTGTCGCGCTTTTCCAGTTCAGCCAGTTGCTGCTGCTGTTTTTTTACTTTTTCGCCGAGGATCTTATAGTTATCCGCCATGGATTCATTCTCCGCCATCAGCCTTTTTTCATTGGCGGATGGAAAGAAGCGGTAAGCGATGGAAACAATAA
>JBAVMD010000041.1:0-7923 GCA_049689695.1 Chitinophagaceae bacterium
GTTTTTCATGATCTTTCAATATCAAATCGCGAATAGCGAAAATGACTCGGTTAATTGTTTCAACAATCTTGTAATTCTTTTCAAGTGCAATCACTCCCAAGAGCCGAATCTCCTCGCCATTAAAGGAAATAAGCCGTTCGTCAATTAGTGCAGGCCGAAAGTCTGTAGGTAGTTGATCGTGCAATTTTGTCCAGATAGCTTTGAAAGAGATGGGCAGGCCTTCCTTTGTTTGTTCATAAACCCGTTCCAGCCAAATCCTTTCATGCTCCGATAAGGGTAGAATTGGCAACTGACTTTGATAATTCTTGCCTTTATTGCTATGGGCGTCATTCGGTTGATTGGCGGCCTTTTTGTCGCCTGGAATTTCATGTAGCATGTTTTTAGCTATAGCAATTCGCCGCTCCCAGCTTTGGTTGTCCGGGCAATTCGATTTATTGGTGCATTCCTTATCTAAATGGTATTTATAGACGACGTTGGCATATTCAATTCCTTTTTGTAAAAATTTTACCCGGTGGGTTTCCGGGATGGTGTCAAGAAACTGAAGTAATCCTTGCTTCCAGTCAGTATAGGCTTGCTCCTGACGAAAATTCCCCTTTTCAAATTTCCAGATGATTCCTTTTTGGATAATATAATGCGGCAGGTCTTCAAAGTCTATTGAAACTTTGCTCAGATATCGACTTTCCGGAAAAACTACTTTCTCGTTCATATCTTTCAATTCAAATCTTTGTAATTGTCACACAAGCATCTCGCGAAATTCTGATTTTTCTCTTGAAAAATTACTCCTAAAAAATTAGTAGCTGTTGTAAACGACCTGGAAACTTTTCTTTCCGAGCCTCGGTCTTCGCTCTGAATTGTCGCCTATTGGCAACATCATATTTGCAATCAAACAAATAATGATTCAATCACATTGCCAATGAAAAACCAAAAACTATACACTGGTAGTACGCCCAGCATGAACGCTGTTAAGATTTATTTTTCGCAAAAAGGAATGAATGATCAAGAAGCCGAGCATTTTTTTATGTTTTATCAAATGAAGCAATGGAGGAGTAGTAAAGGAAATTTGTTGACAAACTGGAGATCCGTGGCTCATGGCTGGATTATGTCCGCGATCCGTTCGCAATCAGATTGATAACAAAAACATTCATTAATCAATCTCAATCAAAATCACTAATCGAAGATTATGTATTACCTGTGTAAATTTTCAGATACCTGGTCGGTGTATGATGAAACCACCAGCAACAGCCGACAGTTAAAGCCGGATGAAATCCAATCTCTTAAGACAGTGTTTCCTTCCTTGTTTAGCAATAACAATAAGATTTTGGCTGCAGTAAAAGTAGAGGCTATCAATCCTAATAAACTGATGCAACTTTCTCTTCCTGCAAAGGATGCTGTTCAATAGTTTAAGAGAAATCGTCATGCTAACGTATTGAGGTAAGAGAGTTTGAGTGTGCCTTTTGGTTTGCACACAGCAAGATGTATAGTTGTGCACAACTATGGGCTGCAGCGCAGCAAAAAAATAACATACGGACTTTGATGACATGGGCAGAAATAAACTTGATGATAGTAAGCTGTTGAAGCATGAGATCAAAACCCGGGTGAATTGTGAAAAGTTTCAAGAGCTGGAGAGGATTTTAAAAGGGACGCTGACTAAAGATATGAGCAGCCTGTTGCGGGACATTTTGCATCAGCGGCCTGTCAAAGTCTATACTTATGACCGTTCACTGGATTTGGTGATGGAGGAACTTTCGTTGTTGCGTGCAGAAGTAAAAGCAATCGGCATCAACATCAATCAGGTCACCCGTTTTTTTAATACCTACCCGGAAGAAAGAAAAAAAGAATTCTATGCTAAGATCGCTTTTGCCGAGCATCAACGGCTGGAACCAAAAATTAATGAATTGCTAAGCATAATTAGCAGGCTTTCAAAACAATGGTTGTCCGAATGAAAATGGGAAAATCGATAAATGGCGCCTTGAACTATAATGAGCGCAAAGTGCGGCAGGGCAGTGCCGAACTTATTTATGCATCGCTTTTTAGCCGAGACATTGACGAGATGGGTTTCTCGGAAAAGCTGCTGCGATTTGAAAAATTGAACGGGTTGAATGAAAAATCAAAAACCAATACGCTTCACCTCTCCATCAATTTTTCACCTGATGACCGGTTGGATACCGGTTTGATGCAAAAGCTGGCGGCAGATTACATGAACCGGATTGGATTTGGAAAGCAGCCGTTTTTGGTTTACCAGCATAATGACACAGCGCACCCACATATTCATATCGTTACAACTACCATCCAGGCAAATGGCAAACCCATCTACCTGCACAACATTGGTAAAAGAAAATCGGAACCGGCACGAAAGGCATTGGAAGAGGAATTTGGACTTATTAAAGCCGTTGGCAGGCAGCAAGGACAAGCCGCTGCTTTAGTCGCCGATCCCTTGAAAGCCGCACATTATGGAAAGGAAGAAACAAAGCGGATCGTATCAAATATTGTAAGGGAGGTGACAGGTAGTTACAAATACGCTTCTTTGGAGGAATTGAACGCCGTCCTCAGAAAATATAACCTCATGGCAGATCCCGGTGCACCGGGAAGCCGGATGCAGAGAAATGGCGGCCTTGTCTACAGCCTTCTTGATAAAAAAGGACAGAAGATTGGCGTTCCTATAAAGGCAAGCAGTATTTATTCGCAACCTACGCTTCGCCTTCTTGAAAAGAAGTTTCAACAGAACAAGGTAAAAAAGGTCGCAGGTAAAACTTTCACTGCAAATGCGGTGAACGATGCGATCAACGATTCTACCGGAATGAAAGCTTTTTTTCTTTCGCTTCGAAAAAACCGCATGGCCTGCCATATTGCTTTTGGCCAAGAGAAAAAAATTCAGGAAGTGTTTTTTATAGACTACAAAAAGAGGACGGTTTATACGGCCACTGAACTCGGTATCAACACCAACAAGATCACCCAGTTGATGCGCCATTCCGATTTGCAACATGCTACTCGTCCGGAATTGTTATTTCTTGAAAGACAGGCTTCACGTGAGAATTCCTGGATCAACGATCAGGCTACTGATTTACTCAAAAATCTATTATCGGCAGAAAATGTACATGATACCATCTCGCCTGAATTTTTAAAGAAAAAGAAAAGAAGAAAACGTAAACAGTAATCATTCATTTTTCATGGAGGTCAGTACTAACACTTGGAGGTTTTAAATGCAGTCAGGAGACAATGCGCAAGCGCTTCAAAAGATTTTGGACTTTACCCGCCTGGGCAGTGTGTTTCTATTGCTGATCCATTTTTACGCGGTTTGTCACCCGGCCTTTAGGCAATGGGGACTTACGATTGCGTTCGCCGATGGCTTCATTTACAACCTGACAAAAGCTGTCTCCTTCTTAGGTGAGACATTCAGCGCAAAACTTGCGGCTCTATTACTTCTCGTTATTTCACTTCTCGGCTCAAAGGGCCGGAAAGATGAAAAAGTTGTAGTTCGGAGTATAGTAGTCTATTTGCTCGCCGGTCTCACCCTTTACTTCAGTTCCTCATTACTACTTAGTTTGAAAGCGGATGATGTGACGCTTGCCTGTCTCTACATGGTCGTAACATGTGTTGGATATCTGGCTGTACTTGCAGGCGGTGTAAAAGTGAGCCGGTTAGTGCAGGTTAGATTTAAAGGCGATGTGTTCAATGAAAAGAATGAAACCTTTCCTCAGGAGGAACGGCTGCTGCAAAACGAATATTCGGTCAACCTGCCCGCTCAATACTGCTTGAACGGCAAGATGAAAAAATCCTGGATAAACATTATCAATCCCTTTCGGGCTTTTTTGGTTTTAGGAACACCGGGTGCTGGGAAAAGTTACTTTGTCATTCGTCATGTTATTACGCAGCATATTCAAAAGGGTTTTACTTTTTTCATTTACGATTTTAAATTTCCCGACTTAACCCGCATCGCTTACAACACGTTGCGGCAACATTACAAATCGTATCAAATTCCGCCGAAACTCTACATCATCAACTTTGATGACCTTTCGCGTTCGCACCGCTGCAACCCGCTTTCGCCCGAAACTATGTTCGATATCACCGATGCTACAGAAAGCAGCCGTACGATCATGTTAGCCCTGAATCGTGACTGGATTAAAAAACAAGGAGACTTCTTCGTAGAGTCTCCGATTAATTTTATCACCGCCATCTTCTGGTACCTGAAAAAATACGAAAACGGTAAATTCTGTACGTTGCCGCATAGCATTGAACTTGCCCAAGTCAGTTATGAAAAACTCTTTCCGGTACTGAGTTTGGAAAGAGAGATCGAGGTGCTGGTCAATCCTTTCATTTCCGCTTATCTCAACGGAGCGCTTGAACAATTGGAAGGGCAAATTGCCAGTGCAAAAATTTGCCTGGCCCGCCTGTCTTCACCAGCGCTTTACTATATCTTAAGCGGCAGTGATTTTACTCTTGACGTGAATAATGCGGAACACCCAAAACTAGTTTGCGCCGGAAACAACCCCGCCAAGCAACAGACATACGGTGCCGTGCTTAGCCTGTACATCGAACGCATGTTGAAGCTGGTGAACCGGAAAGGACAACTAAAATCAAGTTTGGTGTTTGATGAATTTCCGACTGTCTATGTTAACGGAGTTGATAACCTGATTGCAACGGCCCGTAGCAACAAAGTGGCTACTACGCTCGGTGTACAAGATTTTTCACAATTGCGAAAGGATTACGGAAAAGAGCAAGCTGAAGTCATTATGAACGTTTCCGGCAACATCATCGCCGGGCAGGTAATTGGTGATACGGCCAAGACCTTGAGTGAGCGTATTGGAAAGATTATGCAGGAAAGAGAATCTATTTCCGTTAATGCCAACGACACATCCGTTAGCCGCTCCATGCAACTCGATGCGGCTATACCCGCCTCTAAAATTTCCAACCTAAGCTCGGGTGAGTTTGTGGGTGCGGTTGCCGATGACCCGCTGCAAAAGATTAAACTCAAAGCTTTTCATTGCGAGATTTTAAACAACCACGCCGCTATAAAAAAAGAAGAGGATGCCTATGAAGAGCTGCCTGTCATCCGCAACATTGACCAAAAGCTAATCAGCCAGAATTATTACCAGATCAAAAAAGATATAAAAGGCTTAATTGACCGGGAGATGGAAAAAATTGCCGCCACGCCGGACCTGCAGCACTTAGCTGACGACAAAAAGGGCAAACCTAAAAAATCAAGTGTAAGTATGTAATCATTATTTAATCATCATTAAAATCAGGAATCATGAATCTGAAAAACTATCATTATCTAACCGAATCACTGGAAAAACTTGGATTTGGCGAGGCACTCAACAATGCCCTCAAAACCAAAATGGAATTGGGTTTCGATGAGATTGAGCTAAAAGCCAAAACAAAATTCGCCGCCGATGAAATGGCCTACTCCTTGAAGTTTAGCAAGGGCAAAACCGATGTGCAAGGCGAACGCTTCTATTTTCTAAACAAAATCAAGGCAACCCTCACCAAACAAAACGAGCAGCCGATGGAACAGGAGTTTGCATTATATAAGCAACGCGGCTATAACGCCAAAGAAATGTTCAACCTGATGGATAAGCGTCCCGTTTATAAAATATTTCGCCGCGAGGGCGAAAACGTAGGACGGTGGGTAAAACTAGATTTCAGCAACAAGGATGAAAACGGTAATGCATTGGCCCGCCCCTATTACGACAACGTGACCAACTTTAACCTGTCACGGGAGGTTGGGAAGTTAAATCTCACATTTGTTGATCAAAAAGAGAAAGAGCAACTGTTGCGTGACTTACAAAATGGTGACCGGGTTAGTGTCACTATACGGCAAAACGGAATGAACGAAAAGGCATACCTCGCCGTGGCCCCGCAAATTGGTGGCCTTGTGCTTTATAATACCGAGATGAAGGAAATTAAGCGAACCAATACAAACAACATAGAGCTGGTGCCGGATGAAAAAGAGCCGAAGGTAAATACAGTTATTGACAAAGGAAACGCAGCGGAGTTACCGGATGCCACAAGGAAACTGGTAGACAAGGCGAATCATCCCGACCAAAAAGAAGGGCCAAAAAGAAAAGTATCTTAGGCTCGCTATAGTTTGTTTGCATAAATGCCGTTCCCACAAGGACGGCATTTCTTTTTGTCTAATAACTGGCAGTAGAGAAAGATATTGTTCAATACCCATTACCAGACAGAGTAAACGCGGTGTTTTCATGCCCGTTTTTTCACGGTTTTTACGAAGAACCCAATGGTATATCAAGTTTGCTCCTTAATTCTTCGGATATTGTAAAAATCTTTTTTTCACTGCTTTATAGCGTCGGAGGCCGGCGGTAAAAGCGATTACAATGGTTAAGTAGCACTGATTGGTTCAGCACGGAATTACCTTATCCGATAGTTATGGAACAGATCATTCAGTACCTTAATTCGTTTTATCCTTTACCGGAATCCCTTAAACAGGAGATTCGTCAGCTTTTGAAACACCGACAGCTTCCGCGTAAATCTTTTCTTTTAAAAGCAGGCCAGGTATCGCAACTTTTATGCTTTATCGAAAAAGGTCTACTCCGCACATTTTATATAAAAGACGACAAGGAAATTAATACATGGTTTCTAATGGAAGGAGATGTGGCGATTTCCATGCACAGCTTCTTTGGGCAGGCACCAAGTACGCAATCAATACAGGCTCTGGAAGAAACCAGCATTTATTACATTACCAACGCGGAACTTCAAAACCTTTATCGTCATCAGGAATTCAATATCATCGGCCGCCGGATAACAGAAACCTATTCACAGCAATGGACGCAGCAGCTCCAATCCATCAAGTCGCAAACGGCTACCGAACGATATGATTGGCTAATGGAACATCGTCCGCAGCTTGTGTTACGGTTACCGGCTAAGTATATCGCCTCTTATTTAGGTATCACAGATGTGACGCTAAGCAAAATCCGTTCAAAGAAGCGTTTGTAACTTTCCCTATAGACGATAGCTCCATCTTAATAATTAATTCGTATCTTCAGATTCAACGTCATTCACCTGTCACCTTTCGAGAGATTGTCTTTGTTATTTGTTACAAACCGGCCTTTATGGAAAAACTACTTAATCATCTCTCGTCAATTCATCCTTTATCGGCCGGGTTGCAGCAATACCTGCTTTCGAATTTGAAGGCAAAAACGCTAAAACGCAAAGACTATGTGTTGAAGAAAGGACAGATTTCCAGCCATATTTATTTTGTAAAACAGGGCCTATTACGCTGTTTTTATTTAAAGAACAATACAGAGGTTTCTTCCTGGTTTATGCGCGAGGGAGACGTGATTATTTCGGTGGAAAGTTTCTTTCAACAAAAACCGAGTTATGAATCCATACAGGTGCTGGAAGACTGCGAACTCTTTTACATTACCTACGAAGAATTGCAACATATCTATCGAACTTATCCGGAGTTCAATTTCGTTGGCCGTATACTCACAGAGACATATTATACGCTAAGCGAACAACGGCTCTATTCGTTGCGTATGCAGCGATCACAGGAGCGTTACCAATACTTACTCACCCATCAACCGGAACTCATTCTCCGAGTTCCCGCAAAATATCTTGCCTCTTATCTTGGGATTACCGAAGTAACCCTTAGCAAGATTAAAGCAAGGTAAATTTCTTATCCTTTTTTAATAAAAAATAGTGGCGTTGATAAGTAATTTTATATTCTAAATTTTATCAATTATGCGAAACCTTATCTTATACACCTCGGTCATGCTTTTCCTGTTAGCCTGTCAAAAAGATACGTTTAATGGAGGAACTACTGATTACCTTAAAACTTTGCAACTGGATTTGAAAAATCGCCTTTCAGGGGAGGATTTTAAGGCATTAGATCTTGGCAACTTGCGTCAAACAACTGTTGACAGCATTGGTCTTTATGTGGTACGAATTCCTTTCCAGGATAAACAC
>JBAVMD010000042.1:0-4569 GCA_049689695.1 Chitinophagaceae bacterium
GGAATGATGATTCTGCAGTAATGGTATGCATCAGGTGACGTATCGGTTCTACCTGCTCCTGTGGAAAATATTTGCGCAGTACCTGTATGCGGATCTTCTCCCAATTATTGATCATTAAGCCAAATGCCAGAATGATAATGAGAGAAGGCAGGTGAAGCATTTTGCCACCGGAATAAATAAGAATCAGCAGTGAAAAGATCAGGATGAATTTAATGTTCAGCCTGGTTTTAGCCAGTATCAGGAACAAGAGAAAGGAAAGGATAAGCGATAAGGCAATTGCGACAAGAATGTTGCCGCCGAAAACCACAAGTGAACGCCAGGTGAGCACTTCTTTAGCGGTAAAATAATTGAATACAACGATGCCGATGATATCCGAAAATGATGCCTCGTAGATCAAAAATTCCTTTTTTCTTTCTGTCAATGGATGAATGCTGGGAATAACGATGGTGCTGCTCATAATAGCAAGCGGTATCGCGTACACCAGGCATTTATCAAAAGGTTCTTTCAGGAAATATTGCAGGGTAAAAGTGATCAGTCCTGCCGAGACAATGAATATGACGAGGGCCGATAAGAAAGAATTACGAATGACGGGGAGCTTGCTTCTTCCTAATTTAAGGTCCAGTCCTGCCTCCAGTACGATCATAATAAGGCCTATTACACCCAGTCCTTCTATCAGTGCAGGCGGCAGGTATACCAAAAAATCATACGAATCCGCAAGTTGGCGCAACCCTATTCCTGCAAACAGCAGCAACAATACAGAGGGTACTCTGATGTAACGCGCAAGCATGGAAAAAATATACGAGAGAATAATTACACAACAACCAAGAATCAGTACTTCCTCAATGTGCAAACCAAACATGCGCAATTTTTATATTGTAAAAACACTGTTGATGATAGTGGTATGATCAACTTATAAACCTGCCATTCATCATTACTTTTTCAATAAGATCTGTGCCAAATGCATAAGGAAGATAAGCTATAGAGGGAATCGGTTTCGTAAAAATGAGATTGGCCTTTTTGCCGGCCGTAATGCTGCCGGCTTCTTTTTCCAGCTCCATAGCATAAGCCCCGTTGAGCGTAGCGGCGTTGATGGCTTCTTCAGGCAGCATCCTCATTCCAATGCAGCCTATGGCCACCACAAGGTTCATATTGCCGCTGGGGCTTGAACCGGGATTGTAATCCGATGCCAGCGCAATGGCGCAACCCGCGTCTATCAACTGCCTGGCCGGTTGAAAAGGCATGCGCAAAAAAAACGCAGCCGTAGGAAGCAAAGTGCCAATGGTATTGGAGGCGCTTAAAGCTGCAATGGCTCCAGCATCCATTGTTTCGAGATGGTCAACACTAACGGCTCCCAGGTTTACACCGGTTTGCACGCCGCCTGAAAGGTTCAGTTGATTAGCATGAATTTTCGGCTTAAGCCCATATTGCATGCCTGCCCGGCAGATGGTTTCCGTTTCTTCGGGAGAAAAAAAGCCATGCTCGCAGAATACATCGATATAATCGGCCAGTTGCTCCGCCGCAATTACAGGCAGCATTTCATGAATGATGAGGTCGATGTAACCCTGGTGATTTTCTTTATAGGCCGCAGGGTATGTATGCGCGCCCAGGAATGTAGAGCGGATAAGCATGCCGGACCTGCTTTTGAGTTTTTTGATCACACGCAGCATTTTTAACTCGCCTTCTACCGATAATCCATAGCCGCTTTTGATCTCTATGGCTCCCGTGCCCAGTTGGTTTACTTCCTGCAGGCGCGCCCACGTAAGATTGAACAGCTCATCTTCTGATGTATCGTTCAGTTTTCGCGCCGAATTAAGAATACCTCCGCCCTTTGCAGCAATGTCTGCATAGCTGAGACCTTTCAGTTTGTCAACAAATTCCTTTTCCCTGCTGGCGGCAAACACAAGATGTGTGTGTGAATCGCACCAGGCGGGGAGAACGGTGGCTCCGGAGGCGTTTATGGTTTCCGGTTTGGGGTTCCGGGTTTCGAGTTCATCCATTTGGCCAAAGCCTGCTATTTCATCGTCTTCAATAAGCAGGTATGCATTGTCAATGCATGGCAGATGCGCAAGATCTTTTCCTCTCAGCAAATGATGATCCCTTCTTACATTGACAAGCTGCCGGATGTTGGTTATCAGGATGGACGACATACGACAAAGATAGGCCGGATGCTGTTATTACATATAGAGAAAGGGAACGCTGATCTTTATGATCATTATGATTTACGCTGTTAAAGTTAATAAGCATCTTAACTGATAACTGTCAAAATCTTAACTATAGGATTTAGACAATTATTATTTAAGATGAATACTTCCTGCGCAAATCATAATGATCCTAAACATCAGCGTTCCAAAAAAAAGCCCCCCACCGATAAGCCTTGGCAGGGGAACTCTTTAAACATGAACAGCTATCTACTTTACGAGTATCATTTTTTCCGTGAACAGGTCTTCTCCAATCGCAACCTTAATAAAGTATACCCCTCTTTGCCAGTTGCTGAAACTTTCCAGTTCTACCAGTGAGGCGCCTTTCTGCAGGTTGCGTTTTTCCGAGCGAAGGGTTGCACCGGAAAGACTATGAACAGATATGATTGCCTGAACAGTTTCAGGAACAGTAAATAATAATTGCGCCTGATCGCGTACAGGATTCGGCATGAGCCTGAAGCCTGCTTTTACTGTGCCGCTGCGTTGTAATGCAATGATCTTGCTGTACTGCGAATTGCCATTATGATCTATAAT
The DNA here is from genome assembly GCA_049689695.1 of Chitinophagaceae bacterium. Classification (GTDB taxonomy): domain Bacteria; phylum Bacteroidota; class Bacteroidia; order Chitinophagales; family Chitinophagaceae; genus DASPKM01. The sequence goes on from JBAVMD010000042.1 coordinate 2,733, forward strand.
GCGCAGCCTGTAATAGATCACATCTGCAGCTATTGCAGTAACATCATCAATATAATTGTTAGAGAGCGATGCGCCCGCAGGTATCCTGCCTGTTTCACCGAAATGAACGGCATCCATGCTTCGCTCGATGGCATACCATGCTGCACCCTGGCCGGAAACGTTCCAGTCCAGCTGCGCCTCTCTGCCTTCAAGGCTCGCCCTGAAATTCTTTAATGTAGTTTTTAGTACGGAGCAGTTAGAATCTAAAATGATATTAACGGTATCCTTTGCATAACTGATACCGCAGCTATCCATCAGCTGCTGACTTACGATATACATTCCCGGTGCATCCACTGTAATGCTTGGTCCTACGGGATCTCCTATGATGTGACCATTTGGTGTAGTCCATGTATATAAGGAAGTAAGAAGCGGATTATTAACGGTGATGGTGCTTACCCCGGAAGTTCCGCAGAAAAGCGGTATGTCTGCCGATGCAGCTGCCCTTGGCGCCCGGAAGAAGTCGAACGGTCCCACAAAGTCTTTCAACTCCGCAGTAAACGAAGTAGATGCCCTTGTTTTCACCATTATTCTTCTGAAAGGCATGGCGCATGGTTCGCCGATGGTGATAAGCGGGTCCAGTCCGAGCTTGCTCAGGTTCACTGAAAATTCCATGAACTGGCGCGAGGAATAGTTGGCCGCAAGGCTATTGTCCTGCCGCACCACCTGGAAAGGTCCTGCCCAGGTATTGTTGCCGCATTGCAGGCCTGTATAAAAAGCTCCTGCTGTTTTCGGCAGAATGTTAGCGTAGCCGTAGTCGGCATTATTTCCATCCCCATCAAAATCACTTCCCCAGTTAAACGCAACAGGTGCTATAAGCTGTGTATTCTTATGTATCCAGATACGCGCCTCTACCAGCGTAATGCCACTAGTGCCAAATTCCGCTGTAAAGATCACATCACCGGCCGTGAGAACATGCCCGGTTGCATCAAATTGCCAGGAAGTGTGTCCGGCATCAGGTCCATAACCAAAGAACTTCCTTTGCGTGCGGTCGTAATAAATATCTGTCTGGTACATCTCAAAATCGAAATACCTGCTGCCGGTTGTGTTTTCGATAGACACACCGCCAAACATCCACAATGAGTCTGCTGTGTTAGGACCTGCGCGCCTTACATGCATAAACATGTCCAGGATGTCGTTTTTATCAGGTATGCCCTGCGCAACGGGGCAGTTCCAGCTCACCGGGCTCATGCCGTTCTTATTAGATCCCGATGCAAATACAGTTGAATCATCTCCGTGGTAGTCCCGTATAAAAATACCATCAATCAGCATCCTGTTATTGACAACAGAAAATTGAGGATGACGCATGCCCCTGAAAAAAGGGGTCTTTCTGAAATTAGCATCGGCGGCATACCGGCTTAAAATATATGAAGCACCAGTAGTGTCTATTATGAAGTCTCCTGTACCGGCATCGCTGCGGAACCAGTCATCGTTTCCATTGTTTAAAAAACTGTTGAAGAAGTTGGCCCTCAGGTCGCCATCCACTCCAAAGTTTGCACGAATAACCGGACTTGTTATCTGTGCATGGAGCAAGACAGAAAAGCACAGCAATATAAGTACTGGTAGAATTCTTTTCATAAAATGGTATTGGATAGAAAAATTTATCCGTTGCGCACTATGCGCACAATCTCTACTGATGAGTAAATGGTAGAGCCATTATACATCACCGCAGCGATCCTGTAATGCACGTAGCCAGGATAAACAGCATTGTCTTTATATTGATTACGCCTGTCTGTACTGGTTGATATCTCGGCAACGTTCTCAAAAAAATCGCCGTCGTAAGAGCGTTGTATCACAAAGC
>JBAVMD010000043.1:0-1809 GCA_049689695.1 Chitinophagaceae bacterium
ACGCCCTGATCGAAACCTGGAACATCAGTCACCGCATCAACGGATACCTGCTCTCTGGCATTGAAGAAGATCACCTCAAAGACATCTCGCTGGGTAAAGGCAGAAGTGTGGGCGACCAGTTCGCTCACATACACAATGTACGGCTCATGTGGGTGCAGGCCGCTGCTCCTGAATTAATGGAGGGATTAACGAAGCTTGGCAAAGAAGCAGCGCTCACCAAAGAGATTTTGCTGAATGCATTTGAAAAGAGCGGCGAAGCCGTTGCCCGGCTTCTTGAAAAAGTATTTGAAACCGGGAAGATAAAAGGTTTCAGGCCCAGCCCTGAAGCATTCCTGGGATACATTATAGCGCACGAAGCGCATCATCGCGGGCAGATCGTTCTTTCGCTGAAAGAAAACGGTCATATACCTGATAAGAAGATATTGTATGGCATGTGGGAATGGGGGGTGAGGTAGTTTTTATTTGAGTACGGTTTTGCAAAATTGGTGATAAAGCATGAAAAAGGACCAGGTGTATTGTGATAAATGGAATCATTTGACTCTGGGGAGTAGAAATTATAATAAGTAATCGTTTATAAGTCTCCAATAATGCATCCCAAGGGCTGTTAACCTACAGCCAGTTGAATGCTGAGCGGCCCAGTACAATTCCGTTTCCTCAACCACCGTCAGCAACCCAACAGTCTGCATTTTTTTAAGGTCTTGAAAAATAGCAACTTTTGCAGGAATAGCAACATCGGTATTTGTATGCTCGTAAGTAGGATCTAATTGATAAACCTGGTCGGCGGCAGTAAAATAAACTGTTATTTGCCGAAGAACATTAATTGGGATAGAAGGGGTTTCTGTTCTAAGAACCACGAAGTTGCTTACGTTGGTCTTAAACACAGGGCGCTGATGCCAGGGACCTAAGGCTTGGTCAATGTATGAATATATAGTTCCAAGCGTGATATAGCCGGCAATTTCGGCAGCTCCACCTTTGAGTGCTTCCAATAATAACCTGGTGAAAACGCTTAATGTAGTTGTTCCCATGGCAGATTCCGACTTGCGGGAGGCGGTAAGAATAGTTACGCCATCGGCCAGATAGCTGTTTTTTTCCTGCGAAGACACACGCTCTCCAAATGCACCGCTGTGGCAACAATCCAGAATAACTATTTTACTTCTTGCAGGAGACCGGTTCACAAACCCAAGTATCATCTCCATAGAAACACCCATTTCATATTTTTTTGCATCAGGCGTAACTATATATCCGCCTGTTTGATCGAGATAGCCATGGCCTGAGAAATAAAATAAGGACACATCCATTTCTTTACTAAACAATTCTTCTATGGCCTCAATAAGGTGTGTACGATGTTTTATATTATTTGCCGTCTTAACATGAAAATTAGGTGAATTGTCTGCATTTGTTTGAAGGATACCTGCTATAGCGGCGGCGTCATTTATCGAACTTGCCAAAGGAGAGGATGTATAATTATCGATACCAACTACCAATGCGCATTTTTTAACATTCATAATTCTATTCTTATAATGAAAGGCCTATTTGAATATCGATTTTGGGTAAAAATCCATTTGTAATCAAAGATGGTAATACACGGCCTTTTTCTGAAAACCGGCCAGAGTAGTCTGCAATATGGTATCCCCCGCCAAAATTGCCATCAATGTGCAAACGTGATTTGATACAATGCTGATAACCCAAAACAAAACCAACAAACTTGCTATTGCCATCTAAAAAATTTATGTCGCCTTCAGGAATAGAAAGTGTTATCTTATACTGACTGTAATCAACAAACAAGCCTGTATAGATGCCGCCGGTGAG
>JBAVMD010000044.1:0-11002 GCA_049689695.1 Chitinophagaceae bacterium
CTTTTTATTAGTGAAATTTCATAACGCATCTCCTTAAGAATATTCATTAAAGAAAAATGATATTGTATTTCTTCATCATCCTCTTCTGTTTCTTTCAGTTCACATTCGAATAAAGTGCTGCTGTTGCTGGTAATAAAAAGATTATTTTGTTGGCGCTGTATATTCAAGCTTCCGTTGACCGGCATAAATTCAGCAAGCTTGGCCTTTATTTTTTCATATACCTGGTTATTGAATTGAACATTCTTTTGATATTTTAGCGAGCTTAGGGCCGAATAAGGAGTGATTTTAAAAAACTCATATCCTTCAGTATAAGACTGCAACACCCGGGGACGTTGCCCAGGAGGAAGCATATCGATCCTGTTGACAACGCCTATTATTCGCTTGTTTAATATGCCTTGCAATATCTTTTTTTCTTTTTCATCTATAGCGCCACGCGTTCCATCAAATACCCAAAGCAGCACATCAGCTTTTTTTAGATATTCTTTTGTGATTTCATCATCACCTTTGGAGAGCGATGAAAACCCCGGCGTGTCAATGATCTGAAAATCTTTTAGAACAGTAGCAGGATGATAAATTTCAAAATGGATTTTTTCGCCTGGAAGATTATCTGTTTTATCTTTATCATGCATGCTGAACTTTAGGTATTCTTCATATGTAACTTTAGTGGGTTGATTATCTTCAGCAATCTTGTAAATTTGAGGAGATGCTACATCCCGATAAGATAAAATAGTAACCTTGCAGGTAGATGCTATATCTGCAATACCGAGCAGTTCACTGCCGATGAGGCTATTGATCAGAAGTGATTTGCCTGTACTAAAGCTACCAACGATGCCAATCTTTAATGGAAGGCTGCCAGTAGATATCTTCATATGATTAGAGATCAACTCGCCTTGGGCATTAGAAAAGTTGTCGTACTCTTTCTTAAATGTGTCTGCATCACGCCCGGAACTTTCCAATGCTTTGACAATTTCAAAACGAAGTTTTTTAAAAACTTCCAGACCTGAGAAATAAGTGTTGACATTATCCATTCAAATCTACTTTGCAGTGATTATTGTTTCGATATCTTTCTGTAATTGTATTTTTTCCGCATCTACATTTTCAGCATGCCTTTTTTTCAATTGTTCGGTTTCAATGAGTAAGGCTTTTTTATCTTTTATCCGGATGAGATATGTTTCTTCGAGTTCTTCGTTTAGGGAGATGCCCAGTATAGTATAAATCTGGTTTATGGTTGCGATAATCTTGCCCTTCATAACTACAGCAAGTTTGGGGTTAATGAAATAGGGAAGAACAACCGTTTTGATTTTTTCAAGTGGATTTACTTTTTTGATAAAACTTCCGGCCGCGCCTGCAATTTTCCCAAGTGTTTTTAAAAATCCCGACTTTTCGTTCTGATTTCCGCTATTTGCACCTTGGGCGACTACCACACTAGTACCCGCAAGTGCCTCGCCAGCATTGAGTGCGGGTGAAGAACCGGGAACGATCCAAACTGTCATTGCAAAAGTGGAAGCGTCTGTGATGAGGTCGGCGATATCTCTTATGGATGATGTTTCCTTTTCAATTAAAGCCTTGAGTATTTCGGCAATGTTGACTGTTCCCTGATCTGGGATCTGAAATTTAATCGATTTCAATTCGCTCATTCCTAATTCAATTCTTTGTTGAATTTCGGTAATCATAGGGTCAATCAAGGTATCGAAAGATTCGTTTTTAGAAATCTTGTGACTTATCACACCGGCATATTCATCCACAATCGAACCGATTGTGCCAATCGTTTTCTGTTTTATTTGCTGAAACTTCTCTTTGAATTGTGCAATCTCTTTTTCGATCGTATTTATCTCGTTACGGTATTCCCCTATTTTTGCATTGAACTGCCCCATATCCCAGTTCAACGACTTTAATTTGAATTGCAATAATTCAAGAAGATCTGTTTTTGCCTTGAGAAGCATTTCCCGGATTCTCTTCCGCTCAACTGAATCCTGATGAAGCGGTATATCGTTCTTGATGATGTCGAGTATTTGTTTAATACCTGAGGCATCATACATTGTCTCATTGAAGGTTTCTTTGGCGTGGATAGCATCCAGGGCCATTTTTCCGGAAACGAACATGATTTTTGGATGGGGCAGGAGCTTACTAAGGGACCCAATTATCTTTTCTTTGATCAGCTCCTTGCTGGTGTCGCTTATTTCATCAGAGCGCGAAATAATGAAGTGTATTTTTTCAAACAGATCAACAGGAAATTGCTTTAGAAATGCGAGTAGGGTTTTGGGAACATCGCCAGCTACAGGATGAATCACCAGAAACGCAACATCCACTACTGGCAGATAACCAACCGTTATATCAGAATGCATTTCTTCAATCGAAGCAATGCCCGGGGTATCGATTAACACTGTACGTTCGGGGAGAAAATCAAGATTGGCAAGTTTGAGCAATATCATCTTCCCAGGTTCTACAGAAGTTGTTTCGCTACCCAATTCCCACAACTGGATTTGTTTTTTTAGAGGTGTACCATTTTCATCATTAGTACCAGTAGTTGTAAAAGCTTCATCTTTATCACCAGCAGAAATTTCGGTGATAACTGAAGTAGTGGGGGTGTCATACATCGGCAGCAATTTTTTTCGGACTAGCGCATTGACAAGCGTTGTCTTTCCTGCGCTAAATTCTCCAAGAAATGCTACTTTTATTTGTACCGATTGAGGTTGTATATTTTCGATTCTTTCATGCAACTCATGGAGTTCATTTCTTTTACTTACCGAAAGAAGATTTCTTTTGAGCGTCTCATTTGTTATATCCATACCAGAAGCAATTATATAACTATTGAATACATTTAATTGGGCAAAACACTGAGCGACCATAGCTTTCGCGTTACATCCCAATATATCGCATACTTTCCTGTTGCCTTTACTTCATAGGTTAATCCCATTGTGAAACCCGTATAAAAGCGGATATAACCCAGCGTTTGCCTGTTGGCAAAACATATTGTTTCTGTACTGCCTGGCCGGATCGTCCCGGCTCTCCAGGTGACAAGTTCTCTACTTGTTTCATAAGGAATTGCATACTGAGTGTCGTTTCTGATAAAAAAGTTGAGGTAACGTAAACTGACGGCACTTTGAATATTTAATACGCCGTGCAGAACAATCTCATTATTGTCGGGCGCGATATACGCCATAGAAACATTGGAATTACCACGCATCAGGTCCGTTATGGCAACCTTTCCATATTTCTCGAACAAAAATTTAGCTAAGTCGACAATGAGCGTACCTTCACTAAAAAAGGAATTAGCGATTATTTTTATTCCAAACTCTGCCAGATCTGAAGAAATGGTACTCATATATTTCTCCTTATCCGGTTGAAGCGGCATCAGGAAATAATTCCCGAATTGATTATCACCATAATAAAGAGAAAACTGACGAATAATGCCTTGATCATCAAACCAAATAGACCCTGGTTGAAATATATGTGCTTCCACATTCCCTCCATCACCCGTCACCAGATCGTTCATTAAAACGGGCTCTATATTGTATCTTAAATAAACTAAATTATTCATGTCAGATAAAAGGAGTTCAGGAAAATTTTAGCGATGGTGGGTTTTGAAGAAGGCAGATCACTACTAATGTAGGCTATTAAAACAGTGAAGATATATTGGTGGAACAAAATGTTATTTTTTAGGACTTAAGGTTAGATGAATTTATAAACAATTTACGATCTTCCAGAACAAGGGAGTATTTTGGAAAGCTAAAGTTAGAGGGTACCTGGTGTTAAAGCAACAGTATATTCCTGTGATTATTTACCGTTTTTTCACGGTAGGCCTGGAGTTCTTGAGGCTTCTGAAAATCTGGCCGATATTCGATAAAACGATCACTCCGGGGATTTTTGAAATAAAAACTGATGTGCTAAAGCTTCGGCAGCCTTTGGTAGTCCCTATTGAACAATTCTCGAACCATTTTCTTGTGGACATTAAGAAGCTTGCCTCAATTGGATAAGATATTGGCAGCTTCAATGCCTGAAACTCCCGGGACGAAAGTTTGAGCTTCGCAAGGATGATAAGGGCAATTTTGGAAAAAAACCCCAAAGAAGGCGGATTCGACTATTACTTTGAGAAAGCGCCGTAACAATCAGCTAATCAATCCCATTCGTTGCTATCTCAGCGCCAGCTCGGTTGATGGCTTCTTTAGCCTCTGCTTCAAATCCTTCCGGGTTTTCATACTTCGAGCTGAAATAGCCCCACAGCAATTTTCAGTAGTATTAATGCCTGATTCTAGGTTCATGACCCGACGATACTAAGAAGTCCGATCAGTCCGAAATAATGATCTCCGTGCAAATCCGAAATGAATATGGCTGATGCGGCTGCGGCGCATTTTATAACGGGCCAGTTGCATTTGCGTGCCTTCGCTGCAATCTACCAGGAACAAGTGATCGTCAAACGTTAGCGGTAGGATGGCGGTCATAAGCGGGTAAGGCAGAATTATTCCCCAGGATAGTAACAGCTATCGGAAGAGGATCTTCGCGTTTCGAGATAAAATTTATTACTGAAACCGGCGCAACGTGCATACGATTAATGAAAGACAGTGTTTGTACATGGAATTTTTGCCGCATATCAATTTTGACCACCGTTCCGAAATTAATATTGTATCCAAGGTTGATCCTCAACAACATCAAAAGCAAGTGCGAGGATTATCACTACGTAAAATTAGGGCAAAGGTGCATTGCCACGGATTAACATGCGTGCGTATACAGGGAAGTTCGCCATGCACCTCTGCGGTGTCGTAAAGAGCAATGAAGTTTGAAGCGAATACACCGATAAAAACGATGACGATTTCGATGATGAGAAAAAACACTCCTACAAAAATAAAAAGCAAGGCCAGCGCTAAACGCAAAACCCCGGTCAATAATTTTGGAAGCGACACTAGGTTTAGATAGGTAAGCGTATGATCTCTCTTGATCTTGCTGCGCTCCTGGCAGTTCCTGAACAGGATTGATGATGTGATCATCTTCAGCAGCCTCAACAAAGACCACATCTTCCAAATCATCGATATTCTGATGAAAGGAGTGCTGAAAAGGGTGAACAGCCTTGGTTTTCACTGAAGCTCACTAAAGATGTGTTGCCCAGAGATTAACCTTGAGTTTATTTATAATAATAAAACTCATCAGAGTGAGATGCATCTGAATGATGAGAACGTAGAGTATGCGATCCGTGACCTGGTAATAGCAGAGAAGGTGAGCGATGTGGCCGCTATTCGCGAAGTACGTGAATTTGCAGTGGCGCGGAGCAGCTTAAACTTTCTGTTCAAACCGTAAAGAATCAGAAAATGCGGGCGATTAGTCTGCTTAAAATAAAATCACTAGACGGTAATATCTTTTTCCTGCTATGGTTGTATTCCCACCTTTCCAATAAAAACTGATCTTGTTGAGTTTTCACCTTTAAAGACAAGTAGTCGGTTAGAAAACTTTTTTTAAAAAACTTGGGTCTTGTTTAGTAAAAAGAAACTGCCAAGGTGTTTTATATATAGGGGGAGTTATACATCCCTCCGAAAGTGTAGTAGTAAATAGAAATTGAAATAAGGCTCTTGAATTGATAATTAAAAAAAACCAGGCATCGCGGCAACGAGCCGGTTGGGATTGTCAATTTTATTAATAATCCTTAACACCAACCAAAGCTATGAATTGATGTTTCACCGGTGCTATCACTGGTTAAGATGGCACAAAACCTTAATTAGGGTAGTTTACTATTTGATTTCGGGTTTGAAAAATCAAATAGACCCAGCAGGTATAACTTTTTAATTGCCACCTGCAAAAGTTTCCAATACTATCTATTGCCTTATCTCTTATGATAGCCTTTAATGGTTACCATAAGTCCATGTGTACAATTCGCATCTTGTATACATGCGAGAAGGTTTATCGGCTACCATAAAAAATAACTGTGATGGAAGAATTTCAAGAAGAACCCTCAGTTAGTGAGGCACTTCTGATATCAGAATTGATATTTAAATATGTGCGTGATGACTTGTCCGCCGCTGAACAGGCACAATTGGATGCATGGATCGAGCGGAGCGATGAGAACCGGTCGCTCTTTAGCAACATGACCAATTCGGCAAAGATCAACGCCGACCTGGAAGAGATTGCCCGGATAGATACCTCATTTGCCGCAGAGGGCACCCGTGCCACCAATCATGATGGCCGACTCGTATACGACAATGTAATTGGCGATCAGAAAATAACTTATCATACTATCATCGTCCCTAAAGGTGGAGAGTACCAGTTGAGACTCAGCGATGGCACAAAGGTGTGGATGAACGCTGCGCCCACGCTACGCTATCCTACGCAATTTGCGAGCAACGAGAGTAAAGTGGAACTGACCGGCGAAGCTTACTTTGAGGTTGCGGGAAACAAACAACGGCCTTTCATTGTAAGCGTCGACAGTATGTCCGTGCGGGTAACAGGGACAGAGTTTAATATCAATGCTTATAAGGATGAAACGCTCGTTAAGTCAACCTGGTTTCAAGGCAAAGTGAAGATAAAGGTCTATCAGGCTGGAAAAATGGTCTTCGACTTGTCCATGCGGCAATTGAGTATGCAATGAAAACAGACCAAAGAAGTACGATTTTATAATGATTTAAAATAATGCCTATGTAGACATTAAAACAAACTACCATAAAAAAAACGCCAGGGGGCGAGGAAAGCACCACCCTGGACTTATCGCATCACCTTTAAAAAATTAAAGCATGACACGCCTATTTTTGCCCGAAACCCAAAGTAACATATCGGTAAGCAATAGTAAAAAGCAGTTTCCACACGAGCTTATATTCCTGACCTTCATTTTTGTTAGCACGCTTGCAGCGTTAGTATTTTTAGCGTTTGTAGATAAGTTGGATAATGCGGTATTAAGATATTTAAGCCAAATACTGTTTATTGTGCTAGGAGCGATATTTTCAAGATTAAACATAAAATCCGGTTGGATATCTAAAATCGTTATGGTTTTGATTTTATTGCTCTTTTCTTTATAGAACAAACTAAACTAATGAATTTACTAACGGTTTTTTATTTTTTTATGCCTCGAGCACCATAATGATTCGTATGCGAGGTGTTAAGTATGTAGCTGGGACATTAAAAAAGTGTTTTGTTTACAATTCCTTCATCATTTCCCAACTCCGGCAGCCCCGGCCACTCAAAAAAATCTGTTTTAGACTTCCCAAGTGGATGGGTTTTCGTTGTACGAATGGTAAATACTGGATGATATTGCAATTCTTCCGAAGGCATTTCAAAATCCAGGATTTTAGCCAGCTCGTCATCGGGTGATGAAGAATCCAGCCATTTAAGCTCCAGTTCTTTCCGAAGAAATAAAGGCATACGAAACGCATTTTCTCCTCCATTGTGTATTTGCTTCATCACTGAGTTGGCTGCACGTGTAATTAAAGCAAATGTTCCCGTAAGCTCACCGGTTTCCACATCTGGAACTGGAGAGTAATTAAATAGACCGGGTATACAGAACATAGGCCTTTCATTCAGCGTAACGTAATAGGGAACTTTATTTTTCCATCGCTTTATTTCGCGATGCTCAAAGATTCCAGATACAGGTATTAAACAACGATTTCGCCGGATTCGATACCAAACTGAGCTTTTATCACCTAATATTTTTTCACTGCGAATGTTGCACATAAAACTGCGGCTTTTTTTAATTTTTTCCGGAGTATTCATGTAATCAGCAATCAATCCCCATTCAAACATTTTAAGTTTGTATGTACCATTATCTTCAATAATAATTGGAAATTTCCTATATGCCTGTGCAAGCACATGCATGTTCATGTCGATATCGAGTTGCATTCCCGGTTCAACGATGAGCCCCGGCAAATAGTCAGAGAGAAGCTCAAAAGAGCTTTTGAATGAAATATCGTAGCACATAACTAATCAGATTTACCGGAACGAATTTAATTGTTTTCGATTTCTTCCAGCTTAACTTTTGCCTCTCGGCTTCTCAATCGCACATTTGCGTACAATTCTCCGAAGCTTGGAAATAGAGTAAAGACTACATTTTCATTACGACCTGGCGTCCAACCTAACCTGTTTTCAACGTAGTTTTTAACTTTCATCCTGAGTGCCGCATTTATAAAATCTTCCCAATTCTTTTCCAATACATTTGCATAAATACTATACCCTGCCGGCTGACTTGCCGCCTTACGTAAATCCGATTGATCTTTTTCATCATCCCATTTGTATAAACGTCTGTAGCGATCGTTTGGGATGTTCTTATAATGGGTAAGAGCAAGTCCTATATCTGAATAGTGGCAAAATAAAAAAGCCTTTCCTGATGACTGATCGGCTTTCAATCCGCGATTGAACGTTTGTCTAATAAAATAAACTTTCCCCGCTTTGACAAACGCTTGCAATAACGGAACTGTAAGCAAACTGAACGGGTTGAACATTATATTTTAATCTTCAATATGTGGTTAATATTTGTAGTATAACACGGCGATAATCTTTCATGTTTTAGCCCCCACTCTCCATTATATCCCTGTGCCGCGAATCGTACAATGTCTTTTCCAAATGACTTATTGACCTTATCGAGCGCTTTCATTAATCCATTGTCCCGCTTGCGGTTCGCGTTATCAAAAATACCAGATTGAACTTCACTATTTGGAACCAAGTCAACAATCATCACTCCGGCTTTTATAAAATTGTACCCCGGCTGAAAAATGGCGTCCAATCCTTTTAGGGCATATCCAATTATCTCATTTGTGCTATTTGTTGCAACAGGAATTTGCAAGGTTATGGAATGATGAAATTGCCTATCTTGGTTTCGGTGGGCATTTGTCTGTAAAAAAACTTGCATTACTCTTGCGCAACTATTTTGATCTCTTAGTTTCTTCGCGCACATGGCCGCATAGTTGGCCACCGCTTCACGTATCGGCTCTTTATTAGTTAAAAGTTTTCCAAATGACCGGGCAGTGCAAATGCCTTTTTTGGGCGGCGGTGTTTCTGCCCATTCAATACATGGAATTCCCCGTAGTTCGTTAACCATGCGTTGCCCGACAACAGACATATTTTTTCTAATCCATTCATCGGGAGCTTTGGTAAGATCGAGTGCAGAATGATAACCGTGTGTTTTGAGAAGTCGCTCATGCTGCGCTCCTATCCCCCATATATCACCAACTTCCGTAGAAGCCAGTGCTTCATTGATGGCCGCTTGGCTGTCTAAGTGATATACACCAACTCCTTTCCTTTTCTTAGCAAACCGGTTTGCAAGTTTCGCGAGTGTTTTGGTTGGAGCAATTCCAACGGAAACCGGAATTCCCGTCCACTGCATAACCTTATTACGAATTTTGGTTGCGAGTTTAGTTAAGCTGGTGTACGCAATTTTTGATAGATCGATAAAACATTCGTCTATTGAGTACACTTCTGTTTTAGGCGCTAATGAGGAAAGCACATCAATTACTCTTTGGCTCATGTCACCATAAAGAGTATAATTACTGGAAAACACAGCAACCTGGTGTTGCTCAATAAGATCGCGTATCATAAATGCCGGAGTGCCCATTGCTATACCGAGCGCCTTCGCCTCTTCACTTCGTGCTATAGCGCACCCATCGTTGTTACTCAGGACAATGACAGGCCGCCGCTCCAGCTTCGGGTTAAACACCCGTTCGCAGGAACAGTAAAAATTGTTGCAGTCTACTAGTGCGTACATGGTCAAACGTTGAAAGCGTCTATAATAATTGATCGCACCACTCCCCACACGATCACCTCCATGCCGTCTTTGATGTGGAGCGGCTGGTACTGGTCATGCTCGGGTGCTAAGAAGATACCCGCTGTGGTCTGCACGTAGCGGCGTACGGTAAACTCTCCGTCCACCACCGCCACCACAATATGCCCGTGCTTGGCCTTGATAGAGCGGTCAACGACAAGGATTGCATCGTGGGGAATGTACGCGTCATCCATCGAAACACCTTGCGACCGGAATAGGAAGGTCGCCGAGGGGTGCGGCATGAGGTACTTGCCTAAATCAATCCGTTCTTCAAAATAGTCCGCAGCAGGGGACGCAAACCCGGACGCGACTCTGCTCACGACATCGCCTAAACCATCCATAGTTTCTGTTTTAAGCTAAAGCGTTTTCAATTAAATTACCAATGTTGCGGATAAGATTTTGATCGGGATGGTCGCCCTCCCAGGTTGTGTCGCCGTAGAACATATTGATTACCGGCCCTTGATGAACATAGGCTGTAAACTTTAAGATGTAGTTGTCAACGAACAAATAAACGAGTACCCGGCGGCCTTCAATTGTGCCGTGAACTGCTTCTGTTTTCCGCGCTTGGATGGGTTTAGAGAAAAGACGTAGATACTCCTTTACGGAGAGAGCTGTTTCCATAGCAGGGCATTTAAGTTAGGGAGTGTAAATGTAGGGAACCGCAAAGAAATGCCAAAATATTTAGTAAAAATCCTCTGAGATCGTACATTAAACCACAGAAAAATATGCCCTGTCACAACACCTAAAACCCGTAATTTGCTAGTATGGATTTCGGAAGCATTCCTCTTGACGAACTCAATAATAAAACGTTTTCATTACCTAAAGAGCCATCATTCAATGCGGTAACGTTTCAGGCATCCAAGGGCCGCGAACCGAAAATATATGTCGGTTGCGCAAAATGGGGCCGAAAAGATTGGGTTGGCACTCTCTACCCTGAAAAAACAAAGGACAAAGAGTTTCTTGACCATTATGCAAAACATTTCAATTCCATAGAATTGAATGCAACTGGCTATAAGATTTATACAAAGGACGAGATAGCTCAATGGTCTAGCAAGATTCACACACCGGATTTTAAGTTCTGTCCTAAGGCGCATCGTGGAATGCAGTACTTTAAAGACCCAGAACAGAGGGCTAGAATTACAGATGATTTCCTGGATAACATATCAGCATTTAAGAAGTATTTAGGCCCGGTATATTTTGTTTTGAAGGACAAGTTTGACCAGCCAAGACAAGCGGCATTTATAGACTACTTGAAAACCCTACCTACAAAGC
>JBAVMD010000045.1:0-1588 GCA_049689695.1 Chitinophagaceae bacterium
ATTCAGGTGATACGGTCCCCTTATTTATTCTGACTGTAAGTTGTATCAAGCCGTAGTATCTTTATTCTATATTCACCGGTATGGATGATTACGGCAATAAAAGAACCAACTGGCGCGATCAGCTGCATGAGATCATTTATGAATCCAACACTGTTGCGGGTAAACTGTTTGACGTATCGTTGCTGGTATTAATAGTTGCCAGCATACTGGTCGTGATCCTTGACAGCATGCAGAGCTGGCGCCAGGAATATGGTGGCCTGTTCAATACGCTTGAATGGATATTTACTATTGTTTTTACCATCGAATACATTCTGCGGCTTATCAGCATCAAAACGCCTTCAAAATATGTTTTCAGCTTTTTAGGTATCATTGATCTGTTGTCCATCATTCCCAGTTACCTGAGCATTTTCTTTCCCGGCGCCCAGTCTTTACTGGTTTTCAGGGCGCTTCGCCTGATGAGGGTGTTCCGAATCTTCAAGCTTTCTCATTTTATTTCTGAAATGAGCTTTTTAGGCGTGGCCATTAAAGGCAGCCTTCGAAAGATCAGCATCTTCATGCTTATTGTGCTGATGCTGGTGATCATCCTGGGTTCTGTGATGTACCTGGTGGAAGAAGGCAAAAACGGGTTTTCCAGCATTCCTGAAAGCATTTACTGGGCCATTGTTACCATTACCACCGTAGGTTATGGCGACATCACTCCGGCAACAACCCCGGGAAAAATTGTTGCGAGCCTTATTATGCTCATCGGTTATGCTATCATTGCAGTGCCCACAGGAATTGTTACAACGGAAATGGCCCTTGCCGCCAGGAACATGCGGCAACACCACGAAGTTTGTCCACGTTGTGGTAAGGAAGGACATGATGCAGATGCAAATTTTTGCAAGAGCTGCGGAGAAAGATTGTGAGTTCAATGCTGCGCACCAACCGGCTCTATCAATGGGATGGCTACGGAAAAATGATGTTCTGTTTCTTCTATTTCAATGGCAGATTTATTGAGCAAGCGGTACTTGGCCGCAATATTTGCAAGCCCCACTTTTGTACTGTCTACCACCAGTTTTTTGCGTTGAAGATTATTGCGCACAACAAGCTTCTGACCGTTTGCAGAGAAAATTTCTATCATCAGCGGCTTGCTTTTAGAAACGATATTGTGCTTCACTGCATTTTCCAGCAACAACTGCAAAGTAAGCGGAGGCAATAAATAGCTTTGATGTTTTTCATTTATATTCCTTACCAGTTTCACTCCGGCGCCAAAACGGGTTTCTACCAAATTAAAATAGGAATCTATGAATTGCAGCTCTGCTGTTAGCGAGGTTAATTCCGTTTCATTGGTACGCAATAAATACCGGTAAACCTTACTCATATCGCTCAGAAACTTTTGCGCCTGTTTGGGATCTTCACTGATCAATGCCGATAATGAATTAAGGCTGTTGAAAAGAAAATGCGGATTTATCTGCTGTAACAGCCCCGCAAGTTGTGTTTGCAATTTCTCTTTCGTGAGTTGTTCAGCTTCCAGCCTGGTTTCTTTCCATTTGCTGTAACCGTAAATTCCTTCGTTCATGGCCATTCCTATTATGTCACAGACAAAGCC
>JBAVMD010000046.1:0-7140 GCA_049689695.1 Chitinophagaceae bacterium
CTTTTTAAGGCGGTGTTCGAACGGTATCCATCCGCTTACATCGGCTTTTTCAACCGCATAATTGTTTTCTTTCAGCATCTCCTGCGCCGATTTGAAAGTATACCAGCGAAAATGCGTGTAGTCCCAGATGCCATATTCCTCGTAATTGAATTTGCCTCTTGCCAGTTTCCACCTGGAATTAAAATGCATGAGGTTAGGCAATGCGATGATAAGAATGCCCCCGGGCTTAAGATGGCTGTAAATATCTTTTAAAAGGCGTTGAGGATAACAAATGTGTTCCAGCACATGGGAGAGAATAACTACATCGTATTGATCTTTCAGTTCTGCGGGGAGGCCCTGCTCCACATTGTGAACATATACGTTCCGCATTATTTTCTGCGCTTCCTGCTTTTCATCTTCCGACAAAGTGATGCCATCTACCACAAAGCCTTGCTCTGTTAACATTTCACCCGTATCTCCCGCTCCGCATCCCACATCCAGGATATGCGTGGCATTTTTGGGAACGAGGCTTATAACGTAGGGATTACCTTTCTTATAACTGTAAACTTTTCCGGCACTGGTGCGCATAGCGGGACAGATTGATGCGCCGAAAATAATACACAGACTTGGGAAGTTCTAATAAAAACCCTGTTTTATTTAAGGCAGCGCCCGCTTGATAAAATCTTAGGTTTATAAATGCGCTGGCCCACCAAATGTTCCGTATTTTGCCCGGCCAATTCAAGCCTTGATCTCCCAGAATACCATACAACAGATACAGAGCCGTATAGACATCATCGAGATCGTTGGCGAGTTCGTAAAACTCAAGAAAAGAGGCGTTAACTACCTGGGACTCTGTCCGTTCCATAATGAAAAATCGCCCTCCTTTACGGTATCCCCGGTCAAAGAGATCTACAAATGCTTCGGTTGCGGCAAAAGCGGCAATACCATCAGCTTTCTCATGGACCATGAGAAGTACAGCTATGTGGAAGCTCTTCGCTGGCTGGCCAACAAATACAATGTAGAGATCGAGGAAACCGAGGTTAGTCCTGATCAGAAACTGCATCAGCAGGTAGCAGACAGTCTGTACATCATCAACGGATTTGCCCAGAAGTTCTTTACTGATAAATTATTCAACTCCCCCGAAGGGCAGGATGTA
The DNA here is from genome assembly GCA_049689695.1 of Chitinophagaceae bacterium. GTDB lineage: Bacteria > Bacteroidota > Bacteroidia > Chitinophagales > Chitinophagaceae > DASPKM01. Next base: position 1,136 of record JBAVMD010000046.1, read on the forward strand.
GCGCTTACTTACCTGCACGAAAGGGGTTTTCGTGAAGAAATTATCCAGAAATTCCAGCTGGGTTATTCGCCCGGGCAGCGCGACGTATTTGCCAATGCAGCTCTTGCCTCGCAATACAACGTTGAACTCTTGCAGAAAACCGGGCTGGTGGTTGTGCGCGATGAGAAGGCAGTGGACAATTATCGTGGCCGCATCATTTTCCCGGTACACAATCAAACAGGCAAGATCATTGGGTTTGGCGCCCGTATCATTGCAAAGAACGACCGGTCCCCGAAATACATCAATACCCCGGAGAATGAGATCTATGTAAAGAGTAAAATTCTCTACGGCTCCTACTTTGCACGGCAGGCAATAGATAAGAACGATGAATGCCTGCTGGTGGAGGGCTATACAGATGTTGTATCATTGCACCAGGCAGGTATCGAGAACGTAGTAGCCTCAGGCGGCACTTCACTCACACAGGACCAACTGCGGCTCGTTAAAAAATACACTTCCAATCTCACCATTATTTACGATGGTGACTCCGCCGGAGTTAAGGCAGCGTTGCGCGGACTTGATATGGCGCTGGAAGAAGGATTGAATGTAAGGCTGGTGTTGATACCCGACAACGAAGATCCGGACAGCTACGTGAACAAAGTAGGCGTGACCGCTTTTCAAAATTTCATTGCGGCCAACAAAAAAGACTTCGTGCTTTTTCAGCTGGAGATCGCACTGAAAGATGCAGCAAGTGATACCACTAAAAAAGCAGCCATAGTAAACCAGGTAGCCGAAACCATTTCAAGGATCAACAGAACCGAGGATTTCACCAAGCAGCAGGATTACATCAAACAATCCGCCGCTTTGCTACACATTGAAGAATCTGGTCTTACTGCGCTGGTCAATAAATTCATTCGCGAAAAGATATCCAAAATAGAAAGCAGGCAAGCCGTGCAGGATACAGGAATGCCTCGATCTGAAACCAGTGCGGATATTTCGCCTTATGACGACGGCCTGCAACTTTTACAGCGCGATGAATTGCAGGAACGCGCACTGGTAAGAGCATTGTTGGAATTTGGCACCAAGCAATGGAATGAAATGCAAACAGTGGCCGATATGATCTTCCAGGAATCTGATGACCAGGACCTGTTAGACAATACGCAACTACAGCGCGTAGTTCAAACTTATAAAGCCTGGTATGAAGCAGGATTGAATCCTTCCGATAAAACTTTCATCTACCACGACGATCTTGAAATGAGCAGCCTGGTAGTATCGATAATGGATTTCCCTTACGAGTTAAGTCACAACTGGAAAGAGCATTATGATGGAAAAATCCCTACGCGTGAAGACCTCTATCGTGAAGAGATCATTTCTGTTTTAACTTACCTCAAGCTGCGCAAGATCAAACAGATGATCGCGGAAAATCAAAAAGACCTCGAGCGACCACATACTTCCGATGAACAGATGGTGCTTATTCAAACACACCGCCACCTCAAACAAATGGAAAGGGACTTACTGAACAGTGTGGGAACGGTAATCATAAAATAATTAGCTGATGCGATGATTAGCTGATTAGCTAATTAGGAATCGTTCATCAGCTAATCAGCTAATCATCACATCAGCTAATATTCTTTCTTTCTCCACAACTAATCGTCTATAGTCGATTAATTATCCGTTTTAAAATTTATTAACAGTTGCGCATAAGCGCAGTAAGTGAAAGTATATTGCCGGCTCAAAATTTAAACCACCATTATGAAAAAGACAATCATCTACGGACTATCAGTCCTTTCATTGAGCCTGTTCATTTTTTTCAGCTGCAGAAAATCCGGATCGGGCAAAGAAGTGCCTGAACCAGGAAACGAAGGCTCGATCACTGCCACGGTCACCTATGAACGAAACGAGGCTGTTGACGTTGAGCCTTCGATATTCGGAGATCACATCACGTTAATTGAAACCATTCCCTTCGCTAACATTATACTAAGGCGGTATAGAGCGCATCCTGATTGGATACGGTTCGTAAGCCAGAACATTGATGTGAATGGTGCAGTAAGAAGGTATACTGTTGATCATTCTCCGGCGCAAATTATTGAGGTCCCTCTCCGGACAACAAAAAAATGTGAGGCAGCATTGATCTACACTACAAAGGATACCTGTTTGTTCATTCGCGGCGCGTTAGATTCGCTTGTGAATGGGAACATCAGCTTCAGTTATCAAAGCCTGGACAGGAACACCACTTACTATAAATTTGAGGTAAATGACCAAAATAAAATTGGTAACTTCATTGCCGCGTCCGATATACCTTTTGAGAGTATATGGAGTGCATTTGGGACCAGGTCGGCAGGACCAACCTGCCAGCAACAATTCCCAAAAAACTGGAACAAGTGTATGAACTGTGCGTACGCTGAATGTAGTAGCAGTTGGCTATGTGCGCTTGCCTGTTCCATGACCCCGGGTATTGCTTTGGGATGCGCGTCAACATTTGCGCTGCATTGCGCTAACATTGGAAATCCTAAATAAACCAGATAATATGAAAAAGTATGCTTATTGGAATGCAATCCTCGCAATTCCTGCAAGTTTTATCCTGATTATGATAGGAGCATGGGTTTTTATAAATTCAAGTGACAAAAGCGAAGCGAATGGTTATTTCATCGCAGGCTTGTTAGTTGGATTTTTCGGAATCGTATGGTCTTTGATCAACCGGAAGATGAGCAATAAGAAGATGTCGACTTGATGTGCTTGATATAATTAGCTGATGTGATGATTAACTGATTAGCTGATTAAGAGTCGTTCATTAGCTAATCAGCTAATCATCACATCAGCCAATCATCTAATCAATCCATTAGTCAATTGTCACATCAGCAATCATATCGCTGTACGACCCATTCACGATATCTTCATCGCTGATCCCAAAGGCTTGCATATACTCCCTGCATTGATCTCGTAATCTTTGTTCCGGCAACGGATCAAACTGGTTGCTCGCTTCTATTTCAACAAAGCTTCCCAATGCATCGAGTGTGTCGAGATGGAATTTTACGTTGCCGATATAATAGATCTCCCGTCGTTTTTTAACGATTGTTTTTATTCCAAGCGCTTTTTCGAGAACGCTTTTGAGTGCAGGGCCATCGTCTGTTTTTATCAATTCGACATCTGATTGCTTCGGTCCGCCAATTTCTTTTCGATGGTAATAAATAAGGCTGTTCTCTATTTTTCCTTCGCGCAGCTTTAATCTTCCATGTGTGGCGTTGAAATAAGTGTCGGTCTGTTCATCGATGCCGCGTAGTTCTGCTGCATGATCTATAAGATATTGCCTGATAACGTCTGCCTTTGAAGTGCGTGCCTTGATTTCTATATTGATGAAAGCCATAAATAAAAAAAGGTTTGCTGTTAAAAGCAAACCTCGTTTTTATCATCTTAAGTTCAAACCATTAATTGTCTATCGCCGCCAGTTTCTTTCTTCCGCCGATCTTAACAGCAGGTTTTACTGTTTCAACGCGGTTGAATCGGATGGCAGTCCAGACATGATCCAGGGGCACTTCACGTACACCCTCGTAACCGGCCCCAGTGATGCACTCCCAACTACAGCCACGACTGAGATCGGTAGCTATTTTGGAAGTGGTTTTTGGATAGGCTACCCAAAATTTCGATTCTCCATGCAAAGCGGGCAGCACGTCCTGCACAATTCCGCTTAACTGATTCTCGTTTACCGCGAAAACCAGGGCAAAATCAATCCTCTTACTCTTTAACAATGGTGTTACGTTTTTAGAGAAGGATAGCTTTGCAAACTGCTTTTCGATGGAGGAAGGCATTCCCTGAATGAGTAAATTTCTCTCCTCTCTCAGTTGAAGTTTTTCCAACAAATTTTGCATCATGCTTTGAATTTTTAAAAATTTCCCGGGGATTTCAGAGGGACTGCAAAGGTAAGAAAATTTAAGGGCGCCAGCTAAGCTTTGTTAAAAAAAATCCCGTCCAATGCGGGATTGAACGGGATCTGAGTATTTAAATCGGTTGTTTCTTCTTAGCGCAAAGGCTTATAATACTTCAAGGCAGTAGGCATAAAATCCCTTAGCCTCTCTATTCGCGTTTGTTCATTCGGGTGGGTGCTGAGGAATTCCGGTGGCTTTTGACCATTCGAAGCTTTTTCCATTCTCTCCCATAAAGGAATGGCTTCCTGTGGGTTATAACCTGCCATAGCGGTAAAGATCAGGCCATACTTATCTGCTTCGAGCTCCTGCTTGCGGGAATTGGGAAGCAATACTCCCACCTGCGCCGCGGGTCCATACACATTATTGAATATGCCGCTCACACGTTCATTACCTGCAGTAAGTACTCCACCTACCGCTCCTATTCCCTGGGCTACCATCACCTGGCTCATACGCTCGTTACCATGTTTTGCAAGAGAATGCGCAATTTCATGTCCCATTACTACTGCCAGCGCAGCTTCATTCTGTGTTATTGGAAGAAGGCCTGTATACACAACGGTCTTACCGCCAGGCATAGCCCAGGCGTTGATCTGATCGTCTGATACCAGGTTGAACTCCCATTTATAGTTGGAAAGTTCCTGGGTAAGCCCCTGCTGGGCATAATACTGGTTAATTGCCGTTACAAGGCGATTGCCTACACGGCGTACCATCTCCGCATCGCGGCTGGCATTAGCGGCTACTACCCTGCTTTGACTAAGAAAAGTCTGGTATTCCTGTGCTGCCATGGTCTGCAGCTCTGTTTCGTTCAATAAGGCTAACTGATTTCTCCCTGTGATGGGATTCTTGGAGCAAGCTATCAATAGGGTTGTTGCTGTAATAAAACTTAAAAACCGGTTCATGGTAATATTATTTTTTCCTTGAAAAAAAATTCAATCATCATACCAATTGCAATACGCATACCGTTCCGGGCCACGGATCAGCCTGATTCAACAAATTCTTAACGCCTGAGCTAGTATTTAGACCGGAAATTCTAAGAATGGGAATTGAAAGCAATTAAAATGGGCAATCTCCGGATTTGCGAACTAACGGCTAGAAGCACGTCGTTGCCTTCTGCGGTCTCTATGTTTTAGAATGGGGACCTTGCTTTCGCTACCCCGCAGTAAACGGCCTATGTTCTTCTGATGGGTCAGAATGACCATCAGAGCCACAGCCACTGCAAATATTCTGTAAAGATGTTCTTCTGCATTGAATATTGCCAGTACAAAAACCGGGAAAGCAATGCTAGCGAGGATAGAGCTCAACGACACGTAACGGGTGATATACAATACAAAGGCAAATACGCCGATGCAACAAAGAGCTACAACAGGCTGGATGCCCAGCACCATTCCAAAAAGTGTAGCGACCCCCTTTCCTCCTCTGAAATCAGCCCATATGGGGAAGATGTGCCCCACGACTGCTGCCAGTCCTAAACCTATCTGGAAATTAGTCTGTTCAAATTCATTGTGAACATAGTAAGGAAGAAGGAAATATAATTTCACGGCAAGAACTCCCTTCAATACATCGAAGAACATAACCACAGAGCCCCATCTGGCGCCCAGCACGCGGAACGTGTTGGTAGCGCCTGCATTGCCGCTGCCGTATTCGCGAATATCAACGCCGAAGAAAAATCTGCTGATCCATACTGCCGTAGGCACAGAGCCGATCAGGTATGCAGATAAAATAAGAAGTACTTCTTTCATTTATCTAATCCGGTTAAAGTTGGACGGCAAAAATAGGTAAAATGCCAACGCAAAGCGTCCTGCTACATCACGTGATACGCTAATGCGATCCAGCCTGATCTTGTGAGCTGCCTGTTTAACGTTAATCCGTTATTCAAAGCAATCTCCTGTACATCCGCAAAATCGCTTTCGAGTAATCCGCTTAATAAAACAATTCCTCTTTCATTCAGCGTTTCTTTCATCTGGTGCAACGTATGCACAATTACCTGTTTATTAATGTTTGCCAATACTATATCAAACGATTTTGATGCCGGAATGTTGTCTGCCTGCTGAAGGCTTATGGCACCACAGTTGTTGGCTGACACATTTTCAGCCGCGTTGAGCATACTCC
>JBAVMD010000047.1:0-8485 GCA_049689695.1 Chitinophagaceae bacterium
CAGTGAGTCGCGGAGAAAAGGATGCGTCACTATTGCAACGTTTCACTGCGAGCCGCTAATGAAGCGATACTACATCCATGTTTAATTGCATAAACACAATCTTTTCATTGCGCTCGTATAAATATCCATCGCTCCAAACATAGTTCACGCGTCCCCAATCTGCAGCCGCTGACACCGAGGGAAAAAATCCACTGCCGTTGTGATTTGCGCTGGTATTGCATAACAGCGGTATGCCTGAAAGTTCATAATATGCGCGCAACAATGCGGCTATTACCGGGTTTTCCTGTTCGTTGGTTGTCTGCAATCTTGCACTTCCATCGAGGTGACAAATAGCAGGTATGCGGTCCATCCATTCCGGTTTTACCTGGTGATCGAACAACATGTAAGGATCACTGCAGCCCGGGTCAAAAATTTCAGCGGCTGCATCTTCTAAACATATCGGAGAAACGGGCCTGTATGGTTCACGCTTTTTTACATAGTTCAGCACATCTTTCATTTCCGGTAACACTGCGGGCGCCAGTATACTCCTGTTGCCAAGCGCTCTTGGCCCAAGCTCGGCCCGTTCGTTCAGGAATACAACGGGTTCTCCCACTGTATGCAGCAACAACGCGAGTTGCTCGGGTGAACAGGATGATTGCGCCCAATCTGTTTCAGGTACTTGCTGCACCAGCGCGGGGCCCGCATATACATCCCATTCAAGCGACTGATGTTGCGTGTGCAGCCACATGTATGCACAGGCCGCACCAATGGCGCTTCCTGAATCGTTCGGGAAAGGCGGAACATACACTTCATCAAATAATTTACTCTCCCGTATATCGCTGTTCCATTTTATGTTCAGCGCGCAACCGCCTGCGAAACAAATATTTTTAGATGATTTATTAAACCTGGAGATCTTTTTTTGCAGCTTGCTCACCAGCAATTCTCCCAGGTAATGATGAAAACTGCAAAGAATGTCTTCATCGCTGTAACCATGGCCTTCTATTTTTTTGCTGAACTCGGCAGCGAAAATATTGGCGAAGCCCATGGGTACATTGTAATGCTCCTCATATACTTTATCAAATACCTCGTAAAGCTCTTTGCGTACCTGGCCGAGCGCTATATAAGCCATGACCTTACCTGCAACAGACAGGCTGTCTTTTGCGAAGCCTCCTGCTACTTTGAACGGACCAAAATGCTGCGAGAAGATGGTGTATATATTCCCGATAAGCAAGAACACGGGACCCATATTCTCCACTGATTTGTTTGCAGCATCCACGAAATACAATCTTGGGTACATGCCTCCATCCCATACGAGCACATACGAGCTTTCTCCCCGCGCAGCAAAAGGACTGCTGCAATAAGCGCTCATCACATGGCCGGTTACGTGAAGGAAAGAACTGTAAGAATGCACTGCATTCCCTACGGGCAATCCATTACACACCCACTGCTGCATAACATTATGCGTGAGCGTTCTTTCATGATACTGGGCAATATCGAGATAAATATTTTTTCGGTTGTGGGTGATAGACAGCTTGTTCAAATCACCCTCTCCTATTTCCAGTCTTGGCTGTATGGCTAAAGCTTCCTGGTCATAACCACCCCATCCATCAATTGCAAAATGATCAATGTCGTTTACAGACAATCCCTGCGATGCCAGCACGGCTTCAATGGTTGAAGTATCTTCTATGGCTGTATATCTTGGATTGTTGTTCACTTTTTCCATTTCGATACTGAAAAGAAGCTTGCCATTCTCTATAACGGCAATAGCACCATCGTGTGTGAGTTTGAGACCGCAAATGCGCATATTAATTTGTTTAAGGTTTTTTTATTGGGAGTCATTAGGTCATTGGTCATTAGGTCAATAAGTCATTGAGTCATTACTAATTCACAAATGACTTATTGACCTAATGACCTAATGACCTATTGACCAATGACTTCTCCTGATCAAAAATCAATAATCTCCGTCGTTTCTTTCTCAGGGACCAATGCGCCCTGGATATGATTGGAGAGTTTTGAAATGGTTGACTGGCTGAAGAGATCCGTGATGCGTACTTTACCGGGATACTTTTCTTCGAGAAGCGGTTGAGCCCTTATCACTTTTAAGGAATCAAGGCCAACGCTGAAGAGATTTTCATCTGTACCTAAACTTTCCAGTCCAAGCAGTTTTTCAAAAAATTCTGCAAGCTCTTTTTCCAGCGGAGTTTCCGGTGCCTTCATCTGCGCTGTTCGCTCTGAAGTATTCTTTAATATTTTACGCAGCGCGGCTTTGTCTGTTTTGCCGTTCGAGGTCAGCGGCCATAAGGCTACATAAATGTATTGCGTTGGCAACATATATTCCGGCAGTTCGTCCGAAAGCTTTGCACGCAAAGCAGTTCCGTCAAGCGATTCATCTCCAGAAAAATACGCGACCAGTGATTTCTCTGCTCCCTCCTGCCGTACAAGCACTGAGCTTTTTTCTACACCGCTGATGCGCTCCATGCAATTCTCCAATTCGCCTAATTCAATACGGAAGCCTCTTATTTTCACCTGGTCGTCTTTTCTGCCCATGAATTCAACATTGCCATCGGGCAACCATCTTCCCAGGTCACCTGATTTGTAAATGCGGTCACCGGGAACAAAAGGATTGGGAATAAATTTCTGCATGGTCATTTCCGGGTTATTCAGGTATCCCCTTGCAACACCATGACCGCCTGAACATATTTCACCAATAACCCCGATTGGACATAATTCTTCGTGCGCATCTATGATAAATCCATTGCTGTTGCTCACAGGCTTCCCTATCGGAAGCGAATCCGATGGCGCAGGAACGGTATAAGAAAGTGAGAATGTAGTTATCTCCGTTGGCCCATACCCGTTAATTATTCTAGCCGCAGGATAAGCGATCTTGAGCATATTGATGTGCGTGGGAGAAAGCTTATCGCCTCCTGCTATGATCGTTTCCAAACCTTTGAATAGCGTAATGTCTTTGTCAACCAGTTCATTCAGCCAACCGGAAGTGAACCACATCGTAGTTACTTTCCTGTTCCTGATCTCTTCTCTCAATTGCTTTTCATCCAGCAAGGTCTCTTTTGAACACAACACCAGTTGCCCGCCATTCAGCAATGCACCCCAGTATTCAAATGTTGAGGCGTCAAATGAAGCGGAACTGCTGGAAAGGAACACTTCATTGCCTGTGATCGGCATATAGTTGATCGATTTCACCAGCTTAACAACGCTTCGCTGCTCGATCATCACACCCTTAGGTTTACCCGTTGACCCTGAAGTATACATTACGTAAGCAAGATCCCGGGATTGATTTATGCTTGAAGGCGCTTCTGCAGATGTGTCCAGTTGATCCAGTTGCACATCTATCACGAAAGTATCTCCCTGGTAAAAATCCAGATCGAATATGTAGTCTGTCTGCGTTATCAGCACTTTTACCGACGTATCCTGCAACATGAATTCTTTTCTTGCTTTAGGATAATCAGGATCTACAGGAACATAAGCGGCGCCTGATTTCAATACGGCGAGTATGGATATTATTAATTTTTCGGAACGATCCAGCATAATACCAATGAAATCATCCGGCATGATGTTGTATTGCTGCCTCAGGTAGTGCGCCATCCGGTTGGCCTTCACTTCCAACTCTGCGTACGTGAGCTGTTTTTCACCAAAGATCAGCGCAGTTTTACCTGGTGTAAGAGCGACCTGTTTGGTGAACAGTTGTGCAATGGTTTCGGTTTCAGGATATTCTATCCAAGCCTGGTTAAAACCGTGCACCAGCATTTGTTTTTCACTTTCATTCAGGTAATCAAGGCTGCACAGTGGCGCAGCGGGCGCCTCTATAACGGCAACCATCAATTGCTTAAGATGATTCATGAGTTGCTCTACCGTTCTCCTTGAATATATATCTGTGTTGTAAACTATTTTAGCCTGTATGGCATCCCCTGTTTCGGTAAAATCAAACTGTAGATCAAACTTGCTGATGATGTTTTCTGAATCTTCATAACTGCTTACTTTAAGACCGGCGAACTGCTCATCGCGTAAAATGTTGCCGAGGGCTTCTGTTTGTAACACTACTGAAACATCAAATATCGGGTGCCGGCTTCTGTCCCGCTCGAGATCAAGCGCATCTACCAATTCATCGAAAGGATATGCCTGGTGATCGTAGGCTGCAAGCGTTGTTTGCTTAACGCTTTCCAATAATTCGATGAAACTTTTTTCACCATTGAACCGTACGCGCAAAGGCAGGGTGTTCAGGTACATCCCAACCTGCGCTTCAAGATCAGCATGCTCTCTGCCAGCTATCTGGGTGCCGGTAACAATGTCTTCCTGTCCCGTATACCTGTATAATAATGTGTTCACCGTTGCCAGCAGTCCCATGAACAAGGTACCACCCTGCTGCATGCTCAATGATCTGAGTTTATTGATGTATTGGCCTTCAATAGTAGCTGAAACGGTAGCGCCATTATGTGTCTTGGCCACAGGACGAACTTTATCGCCGGGCACCTGCAACAGCGGCAATTCACCTTCCATTTGCTGCAGCCAATACGCCTTGTGCATCGCCATAGATTCATCATTCAACCGGCGATGCTGCCAGTCTGCATAATCCTTATACTGTATTTTTAATGGAGGTAAAGAAATTGGTCTGCCACTCACCTGCGCATTATATAGTTGCAGCAATTCCCTGATAAGAATGCCCATTGACCATCCATCGGTAACAATGTGGTGAATCACGCAGATAAAAAGCCATTTATTATTGTTCAGCTTATACAAGCCCGCACGCAGCAAGGGCCCTGCAGCAAAATCGAATGGCTTCACAAATTCTGCCTGTACCAGTTTGCTGAGTTGTTTTTCAGTCAGCATTTTGCTGCTGAGATCCTCGTAAGCAATACTAAAATCAATTTTTTCCGGTGAAAGCACAACCTGTCTTATTTCAAGGCTATTTTGTTTGAATACGGTACGCAGACTTTCATGACGCGCTATCAATACAGCAAATGCATTTTCAAAAGCGGCATGGTCCGGCTCGCCTTCAAACAGGTAAGCAGCGGGAATGTTGTATGCTTCGTTGCCTTGTTCCAGCCGGCTCATGATCCATAGCCTGCGTTGTGCAGGAGATGTCATATAATCTTCCTGTATCTCAACCGGCAACAGCGACTCAAAAACATTACCCTGTGTTGTTGCTATCAATTGCGACTGGTCCTTCAGTGTTACACTGATGAATAAATCTCTTAGCGCAAGCTTTACATCAAATGTTTTATGTATCTGGCTTGCCAGCCGCGTGATCTTGAGGCTATGCCCGCCCAGTTCAAAGAAATTATCATTGATGCCGATGCGTTCTTTGCCTGTTATTTCCTGCCAGATGGTCGATAGCTTCACTTCTGTTTCTGTACGCGGCGCCACATACGCATTGCCACTCTGCATGCCCAATTCCTCAGGCGCAGGCAGCGCTTTGCGATCGATCTTTCCATTGCCTGTTAATGGCAGCGCCTCAAGTTGTACAAAATGCGCGGGCACCATGTAAGCAGGCAATGTTTTAAGCAGGTGTGTACGATAATTATCCGCACTCACAGGTATTTCGCGCAAAGCGGGTTTGGAAACTATGTATGCCACCAGTTCTTTATCGCCAAGATCATTCGTTCTTGCAATAACAACCGCCGCTTCAACGCCTGCATGTGCATGCAATGCGTTTTCTATTTCTCCCAATTCTATCCTGTATCCCCTGATCTTTACCTGGAAGTCTTTTCTTCCGAGGAATTCCATGTTGCCGTCGGGCAGCATGCGGCCAAGGTCACCGGTGCGGTACATGCGGCCGCCTAATTCTTTGCAGAAAGGATCAGCTATAAAAGCTGCGGCCGTTTTCACCGGTTCATTGATGTATCCTCTCGATACACCCACACCGCCGATAAACAATTCACCGGTAACACCCTGCGGAACCGGGTTCAGTGCTTCGTCGAGTATGTAAAAGAAATTATTGGTGATGGGTTTTCCGTAAGGAATGCTCGTCCATTTTGCGTCTACGTCTTTAATAGGGAAATAGTTCGACCACACCGTTCCTTCTGTTGCGCCACCAAGACTGATCACGTTCACATTCGGGAAGAATTTTTTTGCCAGTGGTGGAAGCGTCACGGGTATCCAGTCGCCGCTTAGAAATGCAACCTTCAGGTCTGACTGAATGAATTCGTCGTTCGCGTGCGCCAGTTCTGTTACAAGATAGTTCAATGTAGTGGGCACGGTATCCCAGAAGCTGATGCGTTCTTCAATAAGCAATTGTTTGATCCGCGCGAGGTCCTGCACATCTTCAATGGTTGCTATCACAATGCATCCGCCAGCGGCCAGCATGCCGAAAATATCGTATACAGAAAGATCAAAGCACATGGAAGTAAGGAACAGCAGCCTGTCGTTACAACCGATATTGTACTCATTGTTCACCCACTCCACCAGGTTCACAGCAGAATGATGTTCTATCATCACTCCTTTCGGGCGGCCCGATGAACCCGAAGTATAAATGGTGTAAGCAAGATCGGTAGCAGGTTTATCAATTATAAAATTGCTGTCATCGTATCCTGCATTTTTATGCGATTCGGTATCGATGATGATAATATCGTCAAGCCCTGATATTGCATTTGCCGCAACGTCAGCGTCATCGGTAAGAATAAAATGAATGTCAGAATTGGTAACGATGTATCGTTGCCTGTCTGCAGGGTATGCAGGATCTATCGGTACATAAGCTGCCCCAGCTTTTAAAATGCCGAGCATGCCTTGTATCATACTAAAATTCCTTCCTGTAAGAATACCAACGTTATTGCCGCTTACTACTCCACTCTCCAGCAATTGCCTGGCTATTTTGTTGGCCGAACTGTTGAGCGCCTGGTAAGAAAGCCCATCGCCATTGTGCCGCAATGCTTCAGCAGTTGGATATTTTTCTGCAGCTTCTTCAAACAATTGATACAGCAGTTTTATATGAGAATACGGCTGTATGGTGTTATTAAAATTTGCACGCGCATCATTGGTTTCTTCAGGGGTGAGGTAATTGCCCGAAAGAATATCATTGGCAGGAAAGAAAACCAGTTGCTCCAGCAGGTTTGAAAAATGCGCAACAAGCAGTTGTATTCTCTCCGCATTAAAGAGCGTGGCGTTATACCCTATCGTCATGGACAACCCTTTCTGTTCCCTCCGGAAATAGAAAGTGAGATCGAATTTGTTACCGGAGAACCCTGTTTCCACTTCTTTTATTGCGAAGCCATTCTGTGTTCGTGTTGCAGCATCATGCAGGCCGAAATCCTGCGACACTACCAACACATCAAACAAGGCAGACCTGCTTAGATCGCGTTGAACGCGTAATTGTTCTATAAGATGATCGAAGGGGTAATCAGCGTGCTCGTAAGCTTCAGTAGTTTGTTGTTTCAGTTTATTGATCAGAGAAAGAAAAGTTTCATCGGCCGCAAATTGTGTACGCAGCGGCAGCAGGTTAAAGAACAAACCCGCCATGCGGCTTAGCTCAGGTCTTGAGCGACCGGCAGAAGGAATGCCTGTGATAATATCATCCTGCCCTGAATATCTTTTCAACAATACCTGCACTGCAGATAAAAGCAGGGTGAAATCAGTAGTGGTTTGTTCCCCCGCTAACTGGCGAAGCTGTTCCGCCGTTGCAGACGGCAATACGATGCTCACCTTTTTGCTGGCGTATTCTTTTACGGAAGGACGTGGACGATCAGCCGGGAATTGCAGGATAGGAAGTTCGCCTTTGAGCTGCTCCATCCAGTAATTCCGATGCTCATCAGCGGCATTGCCGGAAAAATATTTTGCCTGCCAGGCGGCGTAATCTTTATACTGATAAACCGGTTGCGGCAGTTGAAAGCCTGCATCGGCAGCAAGATTTGTAAATAGCTCCAGGAATTCTTCTTCAAGTATTGTTTTAGACCAGCCATCGTTGATGATGTGGTGAAAGTTCATTACAAGAACATGAAGGTCTTCTTTCAGGCATACCAGTTTGAGACGGAATAGCGGCCCTTGCTCAAGATCGAAAGGAGTACCACCATCTACGCGGAATATTTCGTTCAGTAAACTGTTCTGGTTCTGCTTTGCACTCAGGTCTATAAACTCATAGCCATGCAGTTCGTCACTATAATCAACTATTTTCTGACGTGGCGAGTTGTTCACCGTAATGAATACAGTGCGCAAAATCTCATGCCGTTCTACCAGTTGGCGAATGGCCGCAGTAAATGCCATACGATCAAACACACCTTCTATGGCAAGTGCGCTGAGCATGTTGTAAACCGTAGGATTATCTTCCAGTTGGTTGATGAACCATAGCCTGCGTTGCGCTGCCGACACCTCATAATCTTCCCCTTCAGGCGCATGAATAAAAGGCTGCTCTTCAAACAACGATTGCATATAAGTGGCCATTTCTTCCAGCACAGGATGCTGAAAAATTGCTTTTACTTCAAGCTCCCATCCATTATGATAAAGCAATGAAGAAAGCTGAATGGCTTTTATGGAATCACCACCTGCTTCAAAAAAATGA
>JBAVMD010000048.1:0-4053 GCA_049689695.1 Chitinophagaceae bacterium
ACTCAAAGAATGGATAGGATGCATCTGCCAGCCAGGAGCCATCTTCGCGCTGCACGATCTGGAATTCTTTCTGGTTGTACTCGCTGACATCGCCTATCAGCGCATCGAGGATGTCGTCCATGCTCACCATGCCCTGCACTGAACCGTATTCATCCAGCACAAAAGCGTAATGGATTTTATCTTTCCTGAAATTCTCCAGCACTTTATAAGCAAGCGTTGTTTCATGCACCATTAACGGTTGCTTTATAAAATCGGCAAGCCTGAATGGCGTGGTTGTAAAATCACGGGGAAAGATATCTTTTACAGAAACTATTCCTACGGGGTTCTCGGCAGTTGTATTGATTACAGGATAAACTGAATGCGCTTCCGTTAATGCTTTTTGCTTAATACTATCGAGGTTGTCTGATAAATTAAAAAACAGCAGATCGTTGCGATGTGTCATTAACTCATTTACCCTTCTGTCTCCCAGCGCAAATACGCGGTGAACAATGTCCTGTTCTATTTCTCTTATTTCTCCACCCTGCGCGCTTTCTTCTACCATTGCCTTGATCTCTTCTTCACTGACAATACCTTCTTTCCTGTTCTGTAAGCCAAAGATGCGCAGGAATAAATTGTTGGTCCTGGTGAGCAGCCAGATGAAAGGTTTTGTAACTATTGATACAAGATTCATAGGCTTAGCCATTATGGATGCGATGGCCTCTGGAAACATGAGCCCTATGCGCTTAGGGATCAGCTCTCCGAATACTATTGAAAAAAAAGTTATGATGATCACGATCAGCGTTACCGCAATGCTGTTGGCGTATGGTTGCAGCACCGCTATTTTCTCAATGGAGAGTCTCAGGTTTTGGGTGATGGTATTCCCGCTGAAAATACCCAACAGAATGCCTATCAGGGTAATTCCTATCTGAACCGCGGAAAGGAATGTATTGGGTTTATTGGCGAGCTCTAAGGCTGCTTTGGCATTGCTGCTGCCTTTTCTTGCCGCGCTTTCCAGTTTAAACTTGCGGGCAGAAACCAGGGCTATCTCGCTCATAGAGAAAACTCCATTGAGAAGGATCAGGAAAAGAATGATCAATATCTCCATAAAAAAATGTCTTAAAAGAAGCAAGTTATCGCAAACCGGTCACTCCGGGGCGCATACGCCATTTTGCAGTGGACAATCCTCGTATTTTTTAGCAGTATACCTTAGTATTAATTATCAATAACAGTGCCTTGATCGGGAACAGGTTTTGTGGCAATTTTCAAAACCAGCAGTCCGGCGAGCGCCGCACAAACAGACCCTGCAAGAATGCTCATTTTAAAAGCTGTCACCAGTTGCGGATCAGTGAATGCGAGGTTAGCGATGAAGATGCTCATAGTAAAGCCGATGCCTCCTAAAAGAGACACACCAAAAATATGTTTCCAATGGAGTCCGTTGGAGAGTGCAGCAATTTTTAGTTTCACAGCCAGGAAACAGGTAAGAAATATCCCTGCAAACTTTCCTGCAATTAAACCTGCAATGATGCCGATGGAGTTGCGGGTAGTGAACGTGTCCAATAAATTTGCCGGAAAAATAATAGCGGTATTGGCCAGGGCAAAAATGGGCAGGATGATAAATGCAACAGGCTTGTGCAAAAAATGTTGCAGCTTATAAGAGATGTTTTTATCATCGTCTTTATGAAACGGGATGGCAAATGCCAGCAAAACTCCTGCAATGCTAGCATGCACGCCAGATTTAAGCATGCAATACCACATGATCACTCCTCCAGCCAGGTAAAGCGGCAGGCTGTATATTTTTCTTTTTCCTGCAATGAACAGCGCCGCGAAAACAGCCATGGCCGCAAAAAAATAATACGCTGAAAAGTCTTTGGCATAAAAAATAGCGATCACGGTAATAGCGCCAAGATCATCTATAATGGCCAGGGCTGCAAGGAACACCTTTAACGCAACAGGCACTTTATTGGATACAAGGGAAAGTATGCCCAGCGCAAAAGCAATATCAGTGGCCATGGGAATGCCAAACCCGGCCTGGGTTTCAGTACCAGCATTGAAAAATAAGTGGATCAGGGCAGGCACCAGCATACCGCCCGCAGCGGCCAGCACCGGGAGTACAGCATTCTTAAAACTTGAAAGCTCGCCTACGTAAAGCTCTCTTTCTATTTCAAGCCCGACCAATAAAAAAAAGATCGCCATCAAACCATCGTTCACCCAATGTTCAATGCTATAATTTAAATCCACTCCGGGAAAAGACAGATCAATATAGGAATGCCAGTATTGAAGATAATTTCCGCCCCATTGGGTATTGGCGATGATCAATGAAACAGCGGTACAGGCAATCAATATAAAGCCACCGGCTTTTTCGCTTTGAAAAAAATCTTTGAATAAATTAAGCTGGAGCTTCGCCATTGGATAAAGATACAGTTTGAACAACAGTTACGGCTGTAGGTAACAAAAGACCGGGTGGAGAATTTCATCCGCGATAATATTTTTCCCGTTCGATCTATAAATAAATATATTTATTCCAACCAAACATAAACTGCCTTATGAAGACAGCTGTTTTCTATACACTGCTGCTGCTTTTTTGCCTGAATGCGAACGCTCAGGGCCCCCAGAAACAAATGTTTACCAGGATGAGCCAACTGGGAAAGAGTTTCACAAAGATATCCATGGCTAAAACCAATGATGCTATTGCATTAGGTATTGACAGTGCCAGGGCACAATTAAACGACATCGAGACTATTTATGAAGAACAATCCTTTGTAGGGCTTGATTTTACGTTTTACCGCCTGAACGAGCTGATTGCGGTACTTGATTCGATAAGCCGCACAGATTTTACCAACCTGAGTGTTGAAGAAAAAACGGAGCTTAATCTTGTATTTCGCAAATTGGATAGTGCCGGCAGGTTCTTAATTGCTTTTGACACCCTGAAGCTGAAAAATAAGCCTATCGTTTCAGAACTTGTTACACGCCCGCTTAGCGAATCTGACAAGCTTGCATCATCTGAAGTAAATGTAAACGTGCAAAGCACGCAGGTAATAAATATTTCCTGTTGTGACCTTGACGGCGACATGAATCCTTTTGATGATGATGGGGGAATATTGGGAGGGTTAATATCGGCGGGTAGAAAGTTGTTTAAAAAATTGCGAAAGATGACACCAAAAGAACTTGAAACCTGGTCGGTTAAGCTGTTGGGGCAAGGTCTGAAAACTTCGGGTCAGGCGATGCAGATATTCGATGAAGAATTTGTCAGGCCTGTTACCTCTATCTCCGGCGAAACAATCGCTCTGCTGCAAACACTTACAGAACGGAAGGATAAGTTTATTAGCAAGGTGGCAAATGAACTGTCTAAAAAAACCGGCAGCAATCTTCCGAAGGAACTGGAAAAGCAGTATAAGAAATTTTTTAACGCTAACGAGTCCGCTTTTCACGACGGCTTGAGAATTACCCACAAAACAATGGGAGTAGCATCTGGTCTTCTTACGGTATTGGGGACGAACATGGAGCTATTTGGAAAATATCTTTTGCTCGCCAATAACGGCTTTCCCGGGGAGCTTTCTGTGAAAGCACAGGACCTGGATAATTCCATGGCAATTGCAAAGCTTGATAAAGATTTACTGAATGAGCTGCTTCAGCAAATCATTAAATACAAGTACACGAACGAATCACAGGCCTTGTCGCTACTGGCCGGCTGCGAAAGCGCAAAGCTTGTATTTGACGATGCAAGAAACACTTTTATGCTTGAAGTAACCGACATAAAAGCGAGGGCCAGCCATCCCTACAGCGAAAGGGTTTTTAATTCTTTTTCATTCAATGGTGCGGTATCGGGCAGCTTTACCGTAAAGAAGCTTAAAATTCAATTGATACCGGAAATTATTCCGGGTCCTGTTCCAACTTTAAAATTTTCAGGCAGAATTATTTACCTGGACGTTAAGAACTTATTGCCCAAGCTTGACCAGACCCTTGCATGGTGGCTGCAGAAAGAAGAAGTTGAAAAGCTGTCATTTACATTTGAATTAAATACACTGGTTGAATCGACTGTAAAACTTCGCGGTGCGCAGCCGGATTCAATAACCT
>JBAVMD010000049.1:0-6161 GCA_049689695.1 Chitinophagaceae bacterium
ATAATGAACATTGCCAGGTCTGATAATTCTGTTTTCAGAAATTTCAGCGCTTTTCCCATTTGCGCCTCTACGGTTTTAATGGAGATACTGAGCTCCTGCGCTATTTCCGCATACTTCTTTGCTTCTAACCTGCTTTTTACAAACACTTCTTTGCATCTTGGCGGAAGCTGATCGATGGCCTGCTGAATTCTTTCCATCATCTCTTTTTGCTCGGAGGTGTAAAGCGGTGCGAACGATTGGTCGCTCTTTAAATTTTCATGGTGGCTGCTGCGGATCTTTTTATTCCTGGCAGTGTTCAGAGACAAATGGTAGACCGTGGTAAACAGGTAGGCTCTTGCTGATCGGGAAAAATCAATTTCCTCTCTTTTCTCCCATAGCTTGATAAAAGAAGATTGTGCAATGTCTTTTGCCTCAGCCTGGTCTTTTACAATAGTAAACGCATAGGTAAACAAGCCTTCAAAATAGGCTTCAAAGTATTCTTTGTAAAGCTCACCTGTTGATTTAGCCACTGACTTTTTTTTGAATCCGCTATCCGCCAGAATTTGCGTTTCTAAAAGAAGTATCATACCTGATCAGACACACAAGAACAATTTTACCCTTATAAGGTAGAATAATTAAAAATAAAAAAACGAAAGGGCATTGCGCTCACCCTTTCGTTTGCTTTATCAAAAACTGCCAGTTTCTTATTTTTTCATCCAGGTCTCTACAATATATTTTCCGATTTCTTTTCCCATTTTCAGCGCTACTTCATTATCGGTACGGAAATGAATGCCTGCATAATATCTTGAATCAGCACATTCCTGCGCCAGTTGCTGAAATTGCTTTGCATCGGCAGGAAAGAAATATTCCAGCACAGCGCATGTGGTTCCGCCACCTGCCGCGTGGCCGGAAGGATAGCCGGGGAACGGAGGCGTTCCTATCAGCGGCTTATAGGTGCTGTCGTACTGGTTGGGCCTGATTCCCCAATAAGCATATTTTGCATCGAACACTGCAATGGCCATATCATGGGTGGCAACATTCATTACAGTGTATATGCGGGCAACAGCGGGTGCGTCATCAGACATGCGGTATTCAAACATCTTCTGGCTTGCTACCTCGTTCCATAATTCAGGTCCTGTGCTGGCCCAGAAATAAGCAATGGAGCGTGTTTTAAATGTTTGCTTGAAAGTCTTCATCTCTTTCATTTCGTTTTCAAAATCCGGTGGTGGCGGTGGCCTGAACTGGTCTGCAGAACGTAAAACAAGAGGTGTATACAAAGGAAGCGTTATGCCGAATGCAAATTGACCCGTCCATTTTTTTGGATCCTTATTCATCTTGCCATCCCATACTTTGGCAGATCCGTCGTTCTTTGCTTTTTCTATAACCTGCTTTGCTACTTCTTCACCGAGTTTCCATGCTGCTTCAACATCGCTCGGAAACTGTACGCCTGCATCAATGCGTGATTGTGAAGCGTCACGTGCCAGGGCCAATATTGAATCAGCTTTGGTGGGAATGAAATATGCCAGCACATACGCAGCGGCAGCAGCCGTTACTGTATGTTCGCAAGGATACGAGTAAGTAAGCGGTGAATTGATAACAGGTTTAATGGATGCGTCCAAAGAAGATGGACGGCCCCTTTTGTATTTTACTTTCTCTTTCCAGGCAAGTATCGTTGCATCGTAAACCGCCATATTCATCCATGCTAATGGAGTGCGGACTATTACATCGATCTTATCCCAGGGCATCACCTTGATGCCGATCTGGTTCCACCGGTATGCAGGCGCTCCCGCGTCCCAATATTTTATAGCGGTCATTTTTTTATCGTCCAACTGGCTCATTGCCTGTTTTATGGTGCGCAATTCAGCTTTGGACTGAGTAGCGCCTGGAGGAGCAGCGACGGCTATTTGCTGCGCATTATCCAAAGACCATGTTTTCCAGTTGGCCGCATCGTACCGGGCCGCAACGTAATTGACTGACGGTTGCTTTACACTTGTTTGAGCTGTTGCGGCTGTAACAGTCAGTGTAATAAGGATTGAAAGAATAATTTGTTTCATAAAAAAATTTTGATTGAACACCTGCGATATTTCTACAAGAGTATTCAATAAAAAAAGATCATTATAGCGGTTGTCAATGAACAGCGCTTCCCGGTCAACAAACAGCATTTTAGGTGCGTTTCAACACAAACTGCAGTGAAAAAAAAGGCGTTCAATGTGATGAAACATTTGGCAATTCATTTTTTCCTGATTGACATTTTCGGGTGATTGATGCGCTGCAAACAGGCATCTATAGACATGCGAATTATACAGGAAAAGATTCGACGATATTTATATTGAATAAAGTAAAATGAAGATATCATTCGATAAAAAACGTTTCAGGATTTACTTATGGATTGGACTTGCTTTCCTGTTGGTATGGTTGTGTGGAGACATAGTCAGACTGGGAGAAATATTTGCGTACAGGGTGTTGAACAATGCATGGCGGATCACCTTTCTTATTTTTGCAAATTTTCTATTGCTGGAATATACCCTGCAAAGTTTTGGAAGAAAGAGAATTTTTACTTTCCTGCTGCTTATACCGGTACATATTTTTTTATACTCGTGGGGATTGTATGTATGGAGGCTTGCCGGCATCAGTCTGGGTATTTATACTCCTTCGATAATATATCCATCACCATCGAGCGGGGCGTTGGCAATGATGACATTCAGCATGATGTCGCTTTTATTTTTTACAATAGCCAGGCATATCTATAGTTATATAAAATTAAAACAGTTGGACAGGCAACTTCACATCGAGAGGCAGGAAGGAGAGCTGAACTATCTCAGGTCGCAAACGAACCCGCATTTTTTATTCAACACACTAAACAACATTTATTCCCTTGCCAGGGATAAAAGCGATCTGGCCCCGGAGTCAATAATGCGTTTGTCTGCAATACTTCGATTTATGCTTTATGAAACGAGGAATGGTCATATACTTATAGAACAGGAACTGGAGATCATTCGCGACTATCTTGCGCTTGAGCGCCTGCGCTACGACGATTCCCTGCGTATTGATTTTAATTATCATGAAGTAGACGATATGAAACAGGCATTGCCATGCCTGCTGCTGATACCATTGGTTGAAAATGCTTTCAGGAATGGTGTGTCCGAAACAACAGGCCAGCCATTTATCGACATCTATCTTTCAGTGAAACTGCGTCAGTTGATGTTTATTGTAAAAAATTCCAGCGAAACCGCGCCGGCGGAAGGAAGCACAGACGAGAGTACGGGATTATCTAACCTGAGAAGACAGTTAGAATTGCTGTATACAAACTATGCGCTCTCTGTTCAACAGGGACAGGCTGAGTTTACCGCTACTTTAAAGATCAACCTGGCAAGTCATGTGCTTTGATATCAAATACTCTTGCGTTCTTACAGTTTTTTTTAGTATATCTGCTGATATTTCGGGCGTTCCCGTAACACTGCGGGAAGCCTTAACGTTCGACTGAAAAACAACTGTATGAGAAAGCTATTTCTTCTTGTTTTTTTCTTTTACGCTACTACTGCGTTTGCTCAAACCTGGGAAGATACGGTTCAGCGGATTGAAAAACTCTTCGATGTATATAAGAACATCCCCGGTGCACAATTGGCCATAAGCCGCAACGGCCAGGTTATTTATTCCAAAGCCTGGGGCATGGCCGATATGGAACATGATGTTTCTTTAACCACAGCTTCTCTTACAGAAGCAGGCTCAGTTTCAAAACAATTTACCGCTGCCTGCATTTTATTGTTAGAGCAGCAAGGCAAGCTTTCTCTTGAAGATGATGTGCGCAAGTATATTCCTGAGCTGCCGGATTATGGAAATATTATTAAGCTTCGCCACATGATGCAGCACACCAGTGGCCTGAGAGACTGGGGATCTATTGCTGCTATGGCGGGCTGGCCACGGTCGAGCAAAACTTATGATAACACCGATGCTTTGGTTTTTTCAACCAGACAGAAAGGCCTCAACAATGTTCCGGGAGCTGAATATATTTACAGCAATTCCAACTATAATTTATTTGCTGTTATAATAGAAAGAGTAAGTGGTCTGTCATTGGCTGATTTCAGCCGTAAATATATTTTCGATCCGGCCGGGATGAAGCAAACACAATGGCGGGACGATTACAAGCGCATTGTAAAGAACAGGGCCATAGGTTACGAGCGCACGGCAACAGGATATTACACCAACATGCCGAATGAATACGTGTATGGCAATGGTGGCTTGATCACTACAGCAGAAGAATTGCTGCAATGGAATAATTATTATCTCAATGGAAAGCTGGGCACGCCTTCTTTACTGGAAAAGCAATTGTTCAGCAACCCGCTGCTCAATGGCAATAAGCATAATTATGGGGCAGGCTTGTTCATTCAAAGCGTGAACGGATGGAAAGATATTATGCACGATGGCGCTACTGCGGGCTATCGTGCTGTGCTTCATCACTTCCCGCATTTGGGATTGTCTATTGCCTGGTTAAGCAATAATTCCATGCCTACAGCCGTAGTAAATGAAGTGATCAACGTATTTGTAGAAAGAAAACCGGTCGTAGAACAACCAGCCCCTGCGCCCTTCACTGTAAGCCCGCAGACAGCAGAAAGTTATGCCGGCTGGTATAGAAATGAACGCAATGGCGATGGCTTGCAGGTTACTGCCAAAGACGGGAACCTCATGATTCAAAACCAGAAACTAACGCCTGTTTCCAATACACATTTTATACTCGGGCGAAACGCTTTCGATTTTATAAAGAATGGGCTTCACCTTGTGACCGCGTCTAACGATACTATTTTATTCAAGGCTGTGTCAAAAGCCGATACATCTGCTGCGGCGCTCAGTCAATATACAGGAACTTATTTTTCTGAAGAAACGGTATCGGAATTAAATATTGCTTTTAAAGACGGCAAATTGTACCTGCAGACCAAACCCTACTTTGAAATCAGGTTAACACGAACATATAAAGACGCATTCAGCTCAGAGGCAGGCACTGTTTATTTTGAAAGAGATAAAAAGAACAGGCTTACCGGCTTGCGCATATCAGTAGGCAGGGCGAGAAATGTATTGTTTCAAAAAACAGATAAACCCGTGCTCTGGATGCCGAACTATAAGTTTCAACAACCCTGGTAAGCGCTGTATTTATTCCGTTCTTAAATTCTTTACCGGGTTAGCCAGCGCTGCCTTGATGGCCTGAAAGCTGATGGTTAAAAAAGCAATGAGCAAAGCAGCTATGCCCGCCACTGCAAATACCCACCAGCTGATATTGATGCGATAGGCGAAATTTTCCAGCCATTCATGCATGAAATACCAGGCAACAGGTGATGCCACAACCAAGGCGATGAATATGAGCTTCAGGAAGTCTTTAGACAACAGGCCAACAATGTTGGAAATGCTTGCACCCAATACTTTCCTGATGCCGATCTCTTTTGTTTTCCTGACCACAACAAATGCGATCAATCCCCATAAGCCAATGCAGCAGATAAATATGGATATGGCAGAAAATGCTTTGAATAAATTGTAGTTCCTTGTTTCCTGCACATAGAGGCGGGCCAGTTGCTCGTCAATGAAACTTAACTGGTACACATTCTCAGGATATACTTTTTTGAAAGCCGTTTCAAGATTAGCCAAAGTATTTTTCATATTGCCGGGACTTACACGTACGCCTGCCGCATAATAGAAATAAGGGAATGGCATAAGAGCGGCAGAACCAATGCTCTGGTGCAATGAACTTGTGTGAAAATCTTTTACCACACCAATGATCGAAGGATTGTAATCATTGATACCTATGGTGACTTTTTTACCAATCGCTTCAACAGGATCTTTATAGCCCAATGTTTTGATCATGGTTTCATTTACCACGAGGCCGCTGCCGAGATTTTTTTCCTCACCTGCAAGGAACCACCTGCCGGCGATCAGTTTAATCCCATAGGTCTCTAAAAAATTCTTATCACACGCAAGTATTTTCACAGTGTGATCTCCGTTTCCTGACAATTGCGGCGCCCTCATGCTGGTGCTTACGCCATTGTCTGATATAGGCGCTCCAAGGCAGAAAGAAATTTCCTGCACGCCGGCCTGGTTTTGTATCAGGCTTCTGAATGCTTCTATTTTAGTGCTGTCTGGCGAAGGCAATCCTACTTCTACTACCGCTTCTTTATTAAAGCCAAGCGACTTTGTGC
>JBAVMD010000050.1:0-1781 GCA_049689695.1 Chitinophagaceae bacterium
GTTGAGCGGTCATCCATTCGGGAAAGAATTAGTGGTGATGCTGAAAAATTGTTACTTGCAAAGCTCCGATATACAAACCGCTACCTTCAAGCTGGTAAATACACTTTTTGCAGATTATGGACTGATAGTGCTGATACCCGACAATGCAAATCTAAAAAGGGTGATGCAGCCGGTGTTTGAGCAGGACCTGATGGAACAGGTTCCTTCAGAACTTGTGGGCGAATCTGTTTCTGCGCTTGACAAGGCTGGTTTTAAAGTGCAGGCGCATCCGCGCGACATCAATTTGTTTTACCTGCAGGATAGCCTGCGTGAGCGCATTGTAAAAAATGGATCAGGCTATAAGGTGCACGACAGCCAGCTGAAATTTTCGACTGAAGAATTGCAGCAGACATTGCAGCATCAGCCGGAAGTATTCAGC
Organism: Chitinophagaceae bacterium; assembly: GCA_049689695.1. Lineage (GTDB taxonomy): Bacteria > Bacteroidota > Bacteroidia > Chitinophagales > Chitinophagaceae > DASPKM01. The sequence goes on from JBAVMD010000050.1 coordinate 419, forward strand.
CCGAATGTTATCCTGCGCGGACTTTTCCAGGAAACCATCTTGCCTAATATTGCCTTTATCGGCGGCGGCGGCGAGCTTGCTTACTGGCTGGAACTGAAAGAGCTTTTCCGTCATTACGAAGTGCCTTTCCCGATGCTCGTGCTGCGCAACTCTTTCCTGCTTATTGACAAGAGCTTGAAAGATAAAATGGAAAAGATCGGCCTTAGCGATCTGGATATTTTCCTGCCTGAACAGGAACTGATGAACAAGATCGTAAAAAAAGAATCGGCCAATCAACTCAATATACAGGAGCAGATAGCAGCTGCAAAAAAACTATACGATGATCTGAAAGCAATAGCAGGTAAGATCGATGTAACGCTTGTGCAGCATGTAGCTGCGTTAGAGACAGCCGTACTTAAAAAGTTGCAGGAGCTGGAAAAGAAATTACTGCGTGCCGAAAGAAAAAAGTTTACTGATCACCAGCGCCAGGTCAATGCCATCCGCCAGGCTTTATTCCCGCATGGCAGCCTGCAGGAACGCATAGAGAACTTTCTGCCTTATTATGCAAAATGGGGAAAGGAATTCTTTGAAATGATCTACAAACATTCATCGCCTTTGCAGGGAGAATTCGCAGTGCTTACTGTGCAGGATTAGCAAGGCTAAGTTTGAAGAGTGTGCTGGTGCCATCGTCGTTATCGGCCACCAGGTGCAATATGATCTTATCCGCGGCTGATTCCACGCAAACTGATTCTATTTTTTCACCTTTGAAGTCAGGATGCAATGCTGAAAGATTCAACACTTCATCTGGCTTAATATTCTTCCCTTTCATTTTTGAAGAGAAATTTTTGATGTAGCCAAGATAGCTGTCGCCGATGGTGCCGTCATCAATGGCGTTTTCCGTTAATTCAACCGAGGCAGTAAACAGCAGCAGATCTTTTGAAGCGATGTAAGCCAGTCCCGATACACCCATTATAGTATCGCTTTTCTCTAAATCCAGTTGCATGATGAAGGAAGGATTATTCTCAGGTTCATAAATGACGTTCTCATTCACTATTATAAAATGATTGTGCGGGTTGCCAATGTTTGCCCTGTTGGCAAATACCAGCGTATGGCCCACCGTAGTAACGCCTTCGATGTTGATGATGTTAAGGCCTTTGTCTTTCAACGATTGAAAAAACCTGTGCGCAGGAAATGTTTCATACTTCCTGAGATCATTCATCGGAAAAAGAAAAAACACTTCCCGTTCTGCAGTGCTGGCGGAGCCAGCTACCAATAAATAAGGTAGATGATTGAAGTTGATAATGGTAGAAGCTTCAAGATCATTCTTTTCTTTCTTAGGTATTCTTAAACCTTGACCTGGAAAGAGCATTACGGTATCTATGAT
>JBAVMD010000051.1:0-5385 GCA_049689695.1 Chitinophagaceae bacterium
CTTTTGTGCTCAAACAGCGCTACGGTAGCAAGCCCGCAAAATACCCAGATACCCGCCAGCACACCTGCTGTTAATCCCCAGACAAGATCGGTCTTAGGCCCACAGCCTGCCTGTGCAGGATCAGCAAGGAACATGGCAAGATTAGCGGCCATGATCATCGAGAACAAAAACGACCAGCCGAAGATTTTGCCTTTATTGCTTTTGCGCACATCTTCTTCCGTAAACTTATTCTCCTTCATCCACGCCTTTCCAAAAAGCGCGGGAGAATACCAAACACCGCCCAGTATAAACGAAGAAATGCCCGCAACTAAAACAGCTAACCAGTTGATAGAATCCATAATTGAGTTGTTAAGGGTTGAGAAATAGTTTTGATTCCCAATCTATTTTCTAATTTTTACTCCTCAAAGCTAAAGGGAATGAAGCCGGAAAGCGAGCCGATAAATATTAATATAGAGGCGACGGAGGGAAAGAACTTCGACTCCACCCACGGGCGGCTCAATGATATAGGCTTCCGTCTTATACTTATTCCATCGTTCGGCATCATCATTCCCATTGCAACCGGCATGATCGATCACGGTGCATTCTCTTCGTGGCAGATCAAGTTCAGCTATCTCTATACCATCGGTATTGCATTTGTGGTTTGGGAAGGAAACAGGTATTTACTTTTTACACTGCGCAGTTATTTCGATTGGCTGAACAAGCCACTGAAAAAAATCTTTGCATTATTGATGGCGGTTTCTTTTTATACTATCCCCATCAGCGCATTGTTGCTTACAGGATGGTACCATGTTTTTTTAAAAGGTGTTGTTAACTGGGATGTTGTTACAACGGCAACACTCGTTATCATGATCTGCGTGATCTTCATCACTCATGTTTACGAAACGGTGTTCCTTGTAAAACAGGCTGAGAGTGATCAGCTGAAGAAAGAACAACTGGAAAGAGCCAGGGCAGAAGCGCAGTTGGAAGCGCTGAAGAACCAGATCGATCCGCACTTCATATTTAATTCGCTCAACACACTTTCGCATCTCATAGAAGACAAGCCTGAAAAAGCGAGATTGTTCAACGATAACCTTGCAGAAGTATACCGTTACATCCTGCAAAATAAATCGCGCGATCTTGTTTTGCTTCGCGAAGAAATGGACTTTCTCCTGCATTATTTTTCGTTGTTGAAAATACGTTTTGAAAATGCAGTGCAGTTGATCCATCCAACGGATGCATCTGTACTGGAAGAATTTCTTATCCCGCCTATTTCTTTGCAGATTTTGATGGAGAACGCTTTTAAGCACAACGAGTTTTCTGATGAAGATCCGCTTGCAGTTACCGTTATTATTAAGGATGATGCCATGATCATCAGTAATCACATTCGCCCTAAAACATTGCGCAAGCCAAGCTCAAAGATCGGGTTGCAAAACCTGAACGAGCGTTACCGGCTTATCACACAAAAGCCCATTGCCATTCAATCAACAAACCAGGATTTCATTGTTCATTTACCCTTATTAAAAATCGATTGAGTTTGATATGAAGATCATTATCATAGAAGATGAAAAGCCTGCAGCAGAGAAGCTGCAGAAAGCACTGCTCAAATGCGATGCATCCTTTGATGTGCAGGCGATACTTACAAGTGTACGCAGCGCGGTTGACTGGCTGCAACAGCATGCAAGCCCTGAACTGATCTTCATGGATATTGAGTTAACAGATGGCCTGTCGTTTAAAATTTTTGAACAGGCAACCATAAATTGTCCCATTATTTTTACCACTGCTTATGATGAATACTGGCAGGAAGCATTTGAGTATAACAGCATTGATTATTTATTAAAACCCATCCGCCAGGATAAGCTCGAAGCCGCTTTAAAAAAATACGAAAAGCTCAAGCAGCATTTTGCTTTCAACTACCAACAACTTGCAAATTACCAGCAGCCAGGCGAGCGTAAAAAACGTTTTTTGGTAAAGCGCGGCACAGATTACATCAGCATTAAAACAGAAGAGATCGCGTATTTCTATGCAGCGCAAAAGCTGGTTTGCCTGGTAGACAGCAAGGCCCAGAAATTCATTCTCGATCAATCGTTATCAGACCTTGAAAAACACCTTGATCCTGCACAATTCTATCGCGTCAACCGCAAATACCTTGTGAACCTTAATGCAATCAAACGCATTAAGTCTTACCCTAAAAGTAAGCTGCAACTGGAAATTCAGCCCGCGCCTGCGGAAGAGATCATCATCAGCCAGGAAAACACAACGGCGTTTAAAGCCTGGATGGAGCAATAAAAACCCCCGATGAAAATCGGGGGTCACATATAGCCATGAAAAACAATCTTTAGGCTGCAGTCACCTTTCGGCTTCGCTCAAGACTTATTGACCCTGCTGCCTTCTCTGCGGACGAAGTGATGGTTCTACTTCATCTTTAAATTTCTTGAATTGCTCAGGCGTTAATATTGCTTTGAGGCGCTCATCTCTTTCAGTAACAGCTTTTTCAAACACAGCGCGGTCAGGAGGAGTGCCGGGTTGCATGCTTTCACGGATCTTATCCATTCCCTTGTAGTAATCACTGAATACGCTGTCTGTACGGGATTCCTGTGTTTTATCGAGAGCCAATGCAGGAGTTACTTTCTCCATGGTCATTTTAACTCTCTCTTCAACGGTCCTGCGTTGAGGGCCCTGTGCGTTCACTGCTGCTGCACCTGCAATGAGCAGAAATGCGATAAATACTATTTGCTTTTTCATTGATGAATATTTAATGTTATTAGAAGCTTAAGGAGAGAAAAACCTTTGCCTGCGGCGAATTATTTTTTCAGGATTTTACTTTCTTTTTTGTCCCGGGAATCACCGCGTTTCTGAGGCCAAACCATTTTGCGAACAATGCGTTGTACCAAAGAATCGTACTTAGGCTGTTGATCGGGCCGGCAAAGCATGCGTACTTCACGGAAGTGGTTAAAAAAAGCCAGGTCTACAGCTTGCTGCTTTTGGCCAATGGCCGCTGCCGCCGCACTGCTGGCGGAATCTGTAGCGCCGGGATTATTGATTAGCTTATAAAATTCAAGCTTCGCGTTGCGCATCTGCTCGAATAATGATTTCATGTTCTCATCGTGCCGGTCGCGAACGTCTTCATACCTGGCCAGCTGTTGCTCATCAAATCCCACGCTGTCTTTCAGGTATCCCTTCATTACAGCGGCCCTGCTTGGCCTGGGACCATTGTTATGATCAGGCTTATCCTTTTTTCCAACAAAAAAGATCACCAGCACTATATTGGTAAGCAGTAGTATGCCCACCAAAAAAAGCAACACCTTGTTCCTTGAGTTCATTTTACGGTTCGGGGTTTTCAACGTCGAAATAAGAAGAAACGGTCTGGCTGTATTCTTCTGTAAGCGCCAGCTGATCTGCGGCAATTTCTTCCGGCGCAGCGCCCAGGTACATCACTGCCGCATTGGACAAAATGACCATGCACAACATGGCCAGCGCAACCGAAGGCCGGGAGATATAAGCAACTGCCTGCTCCCAAACGCTTTTACTGTTTTGCCTTAGCCTGGCTTCCACCCTGGTATACAGAAACGGATTGGCCTTTGCGCGGCCAAGACTGTCAAGGCTGTTGAGGGTGTCCTCTACCTGTTTTTCTATTTCATGCATTTGCTTCATAAACACAAACTATTTGACGCAAAAAAGTTAGAAAACCTGCTATTGGCTTTCATAAAAATCTTTTAACTGCTTTCTCAGATTGGTTTTGGCCCGGTGCAGGAGCGATTCCACGGCTGAGACGCTTGTATCCATCACCTCGCTTATCTCCTGGTAACTAAGGCCTTCCACTTTATTGAGTGTAAATGCTATCCGTTGGTTTTCCGGCAGATCGCTCATTGCACGGAATAAGATAGCAGCTTTTTCTTTTCTGTCAAACAAAATTCCGGGATGGTTAAAGTCCGGCGGGTCTGTAACGGGTTCCCCGGCCGGTCCAAAAAGGCTCCTGATAATGGCAAACCGCTTTTTCCTTTTCTTCCGCCGCTCATGGTCCATGGCCTTGCTGAGCGTAATCCTGTAAAGCCAGGTTGAGAATTTGGAGTTGCCTTTAAACCCTTCAACAGACTGGTAAACCTGTACAAATACTTCCTGGGCTACATCTTCGGCGTCTTCAGCATTTTGAACTATACCCATGGCCGTATTATAGACCATATCCTGCCACGTTTCTACAATTTGCTTAAAAGCAGCCTGATCGCCTTGCTTAAGCTGGTTAATTAAATTCCAATCATTCAAAACCGAAAGATTATGGCCCTTATAATGATAACGGGCAAAAGATACTTATTTCTTCGTTATCTGCTCTTGCGGCCAAAATTTCTCAGCTTATATGCAAACGTGAGCATGAAATATTGCTGCAGCACATCGTTCTGCACATCCTCTATATACGTTTCAGTTGCCACCCGGCTAATGGCCTGGTTCTGCTTCAGCAGATCAAATACGGAAAGCCTGAGCTCACCCTTCTGATCTTTCAGGAATTTCTTGCCTACCGCCATGTTCCAGAGCCAGTAATTCTGGTTGAAGCCGTTGGTAAGTCCCCTGTACATCTGATTATTCAGATCGTTCTGGAAAAGCCATCCGCTCTTTGATAAAAGATTCAGCTGAAAGCCAGCTACGTGGTTAAAATAATTATTGTTCAGCTCAGGCTGAATAGAGTTCTGCACGCGGTTGAAATTGGCTGAATAAGAAAGCGTGAAATCAACATATTCATTGATGTTGCTGGCAACCACAGCGCCTACGTTGTAGTTATAGCTGTTAGAGAGATTCTCTACATTATCAATAAGGCCGGGTATTCTCGTATAAGAAACCCCTGCATTCATGTTCAGGTTCGACTTCATGAATGTAAGCGGTAATCCAAATGTGAGGAATGACCGGATGCTCCAGTAGCCATCGAGGTTCACAGGCTTTGTAAGCCTTGCTCCTTCTCTTAAAGTGATAGAATTAGATACTACGGAATCGTTCTTGATAAGATAAGAAGCGTTCGTAATATAATTCTGCGTATTCTGCACAAACACGTTGGCAAAGAAACTGGTGCGCTTGGCTGAATTGGTAAATGAATACCTGGTTACAAGGCTATGCGTATAATCCTGATCAAGGTTGGGATTGCCGGTTGAAGGGAACAACACATTCCTGATGTTGATCACATCCTGCAATTGTGTTACAGAAGGTGGATTGGTCCTTGTTCTGTAAAATATCCTGATATTGCTGCGGGTAGATAATTTTTTCTGAAGCCTGAAATTAGGCAACAGGTTGCTGAAGCTGCGTTTTACCTCCGCCACATAAGGAAATACCTGCTCGCCTTCGAGCACTGCGTGCTGGTAATTTAATCCTACTGAAAAAGAATTATCCCGGTCTCCAATCCTGTAGTTCACGCCGCCGTTCTGT
>JBAVMD010000052.1:0-2157 GCA_049689695.1 Chitinophagaceae bacterium
GGCCCAATGCGTCCGCGCCTGGTTGTTATAACGATCACACCTCCGGCTGCGCGGGAACCATAGATAGAAGCGGCCGCGGCATCTTTCAACACCGTTACGCTTTCAAAATCACCCTGGTTAACTGAAGAAAAATCAGCCGCGTTGATCTCTACCCCATCAACGATATACAATGGCTGTGTTGCTCCGCTGATAGAGCCAAGCCCGCGGATGGTCACGTTGCCTGCACGGCCCGGCTGACCACTGCCTGTTGTTACATTGATACCAGGTGCCTGTCCCTGAAGCAACTGGTCGAAAGACGCCATAGGCTGCGTGCGGATATCATCTATAGTAACCGATGTTGCAGAACCCGGCGATGATCTTTTAGATTTTGTTGCATAACCTGTAACAAAAACTTCGGTCAATGCACCCTGGTTACGCTGCATAGGAATGTTGAGCACATTGTCCTGCCCAACGGTTACTTCTTTTTCAAGAAGTCCGGCCCCGGAGATTACAAGCACATCGCCCGTGTTGGCGGTGATACGGAAATTACCGGCCGCATCTGCGGCAATGCCTGACTTTGATCCTTTGATCTTAACGGAAGCGAAGGAAACGGGTTCACCGCGTTCATCGGTCACCCGGCCGCTGATAGTTCTTGCCTGAGCAAAACTAAAAATGGTCCACAGCAAAAAGCTGAGAAAGAGAAAAGTTCTTCTCATAAGAGTCGCTTTGAATTTAAAATTGATCGGTCATTGAAAAAGACAATAAATTTTAAAGGAATGATTCAGTAGTGTAAGTATTAAATACCTAAGCCGGATTATGGGCTACTGAAATTGTTTTTTTAACGTCTGATATCTTACTCACACAAATCAGGAGACACGAATTACAAGAATTAATAATTTCTAAATGCCAAAGAATTCATGAATTCATGTCGCCTGATCCGTGTTATTAAAAGCAGTTGTGGCTCGCAGCTAAAAGCTCCACAGCTAAAAGGTGCCCAACAAAAAAGCCCTCCCGGAAACGGGAAGGCGCTAAAACTATCGCACTTATGAGAAAGGTCACCAGTGTTGGACCCGGTATGATCATGATTCTCGAATACAAAATTCCAAATCAGGCGCAGCTTTGATTTTTTTTATCACCGAATCAGGATTTTTTATGCCTGAAATAGTTCTCCGGATAGGTGAAGTAATTTTACCGGGCACTTCCGTTGGTGGTAATGGGCGAAAATGAACATGCAATTGTAATGTCATTGTCATTAAAATTCCGAAACCTGTTTATCTTTTACTGAGCGCTTTCCTCTCATAAGCAAATACAACCTTTTGCAAAACAACAATGCATTTTCAGTAGCTCATAGCAGCGTTTCAGTTATGATTTTTGCCTCTTCAGAAGTATTGATGGCTATTTATATTACCAGTACAATTGTTAAGATATTGTATAAAATATATGAATGGTTAATAGAACAGATGAGATTTACGTTTAACAGGTTTTGTTCAGATACATTTGATGAAGATTGAAGATGTGCGTATGAACCCTGCAGAATTAATCCTTAACCCGGAGAAAAACTTTCTATTCACAGAGAAAGCGAAAGAGAAAACACCTGCCATGAATTACATCCCGGCCTCCGCTGCCCCAGGCAAGCGGCTGAACCGAACTTACAGCTATGTGGTCATACCACTGATTGCCATATCCATTCCAAATGTGGCCGGTCTTATCACTAATAGATTATATCAACCCTGGGAGCTTTTTGTTTCATACCTCTTTTTTATAGTTACCGGTTTCGTAATCTGGAAAGGAAACATGAACCTCATGTATTACCTGCGAAAGAACAATGTAGAGCTATACGATACTTACCTGCGCACAGTGGTAACTTATTTTATGGTGAATGTGCTGTATTCAGGTATTGTATCACTCGGTGCTCTTTACGGCTGGCACTGGTTATCGCGGGAAAACAAGCTTAGCAGCACTTCTATTATGCTGGCTTCTCTCTTTGTGATCATCACCATACTGTTTGTAAACAATCTTTTCGAGATCATGTTGCTCAGGCGTGAAATGGAATTCAACAGGCTGAGAGCAAAAAAAATGGAAACGGCTAAAGTAGAAGCTGAGTTGGAAGCACTGAAAACGCAGATAGACCCGCATTTCATTTTCAACTCCCTAAATACCCTCTCCTATCTTATTACG
>JBAVMD010000053.1:0-3172 GCA_049689695.1 Chitinophagaceae bacterium
GTATTGGAAACAACCTTGCTATCTGTTACTGTATAATTAATTCCCTTGCGTTCTACTTTGATCAGCTCCTGCAGGCCGGTGATCACATCGCGGGGAGCAGGATAGCCGCTTGTTCCCGAAGGGCCGGTATTCCAGGTTGCCCTTACATCGGGATAAGATTGAATGGCCATGCTGCCATCACTGCTTTTAAATGTTCCTTTATAGCGAATGGGAACTGTTGCATCGTTGTATTCCCAGTAAAGCCGGTCCTGCGCCGTCCACCCCTCCGGAATAAGATAGGTGCTGGCCACCATGTGCGTGCCTTCGTTATCCATTACTTCGTGCTTTACAAACTTCATTACTTCAGCGTTCTGAACTGGTTTTTTTTCTGCAACATTATTGGTTGTACTGTCCTGCGATGAACCGGATGATGTTGTTGTTCCGCCGCAGGCTGACAGTAAGAACATCGTGCAGAGGAACGGCAAATACTTTATCATGTAGCAGATTTTATATTTGATTTTCCTTTTGTTATTTGAAGCTTGTCATTTGACGCTTAATATATCAATGTCAAACATTCGCCCTGTAATAATAGCTGCCCACAGCAATATCAAAAACAGCCATCCCCATGGGATTGAACATCACCGGATAATCAGCAGGAATATTTTCAATGCAACGTTCCTTAACCACGTCGATAATGGATTTCGTTCCTTCTTTATTCAACCCCTTTTCGATGTGCAGCATTTCAATGTCAGTTTTTTCCCTGCATACTTCTTCCCATTCATCTACAATGATGGCGTCTTTAAACCAATCGAACACACTTGTTTTGTAATCGCGCAGCGAAACGTTCAGGTGCAATGAACCGGGCTTTGGCGGCTTATCAATATAAGGTGCATCTGATACCGTGCAGGTAATAAAGATGTCTGCGTTCTCGTACGCATCCTGCCAGCTGTTCACTATTTCAACATTCTTATATTCTTTGATGAGCGATGCATCGATGGAACGAATATCATAAAGCGAGATCTTATCAATCTTATCGCCCAGCAATGCCGTACACATTTTAAGGTGGTACTGGCCGATGGGACCAAAACCGGTAATGCCTACGCGCAGATTAGAAAGGCTTCTCGCCTGTGCGTAATATTTGATGACCAACCCGGTAACTGAAGCCGTGCGTATGATGCTCAGCAGCGGTGTATTGATAATGCCGAGCGGCTCACCCGTATCGGCATTGTTGAGGATCACTACGCTGTGCGCCCTGGGAATGCCTTTGTCTATATTTCCCGGAAAGCTCGCGATCCATTTGATGCCCGCCATATTGATGTTGCCGCCAACAAAAGCCGGCATAGCAATGATCCTGTTCTTAAGGTTACGGTAGCGCAGGTACGGTTTAATGGGTTGTGCAAAATCATTCTGCTCCATGCACTGCACCGCTTCTTCCACTGCTGCAATGGTCTTGTTCCAGTCTATGCCCGTTTGTTTGATGTCTTCTTCGTTTAATAATAACATGCTTTGATTTTTACGCAAGTGGGGAATGGGAAATGGCTAGTGGGAAGAATTTGCTCCTACTTGCTACTTGCCATTCCCTACTTCCTGTTTGCAATATAATCTAATCTGAATTTTAATTATCTTGATACCCCTTTAACCTTAAAACCTTCATTATTTATGTCAACATTAACCGCCTCAGTCCAATCTTTCGTTCAGGCCTCAGATGCAATTTTCGCGCAGGCTAAAGTTCGCGCGATGGCCCTTCCCGCAAACACAGTTCAGGTGTGGCCGGGCGGAGCAACTTTCACTACCATACAGGCAGCCATCAACAGTATAACGGGTGCAAGCCCGCAGGAACAATACCAGGTAGCTGTAGGCTCCGGTACATTCAATGAAAATGTTGCCATGATCGATAATATTTATGTGATCGGTGCGGGGCAAGGTGTAACATTTATTACCGCAGCTCCACAGCAGAATTTTGCTTCGGGTGTAGTGAACTCTTCTTCAAATGCCGGCATCAGCGAACTTACCATCACAGCAACAGGTGGTTCATGGGGCGCATGCCCTATTGGAATTAAAATAACAGGCAGCGGAAAATTCCATATCAGTGGGGTAAACATCGTTTCTACTGATGGTGGCACGGGAGGTAATAATGTGAGAGGAATATCAAACAACACCGGTTCGTATGCAGGTAATGTGGTACTGGGACAAAGCAGTGTTCAGGTATCCGGCGCACCTGAAACTACAGCAGTAGGTATTGAATTGTTTGGCATGAGCGGCTTTACCATGTTCGTTAACCTTACTGCTATACAGGCGGAAAGCGGAAGTCAATCTTTTGCTGTGTCAACTGCAGTAAATGCAACTGTTACACTTGAGGATTCCAAGATCATCGGGGGCACTTATGCGCTATACGATTCTGATGGAACGGCTACTATTACCGCCAATCAATGCACTATCAGCGGGCAGGTATCCAACGGAGTTGTGGTAAATCCTTAAAGAGACAAAAGAACACGAATTTTCAGCGCGAATTACACGAATTATACAATTACATTCGTGCAATTCGTGTTTTTTTATGATCATTCAACCGCGTATTCTATCCTTAGCAAAAAAGCTTTGGGATTATCATCACCTGAATCACACGCTGGAAAAATCAGATTGTGTATTAGCGCTGGGCAGTCACGACCTGCGTGTGGCCCATCGCGCAGCAGAGCTTTACCTGGAAGGTTGGGCGCCCTTGCTGGTACTGTCTGGCGGGCTGGGTAATTTCACCAAAGGCATGTGGAAGGAATCGGAAGCAGAGCTGTTTGCGAAGATCGCATTGGAAAAAGGCGTGCCGCAAGAGGCGATATTGGTTGAAAACAAATCATCCAATACAGGCTAAAACATTATGTTCACGCAACAGTTGCTTCAGAAAGAAAACATCGACCCTTCTTCTTTCATCGTGGTACAAAAACCTTACATGGAAAGAAGAAGTTTTGCAACTTTTAAAAAGCACTGGCCTGATAAAAAACTCATCGTTACCTCACCGCAGATAGATTTCGAGGATTATGCTAATGATGATATTCCGATGGAAAGAGTCATCAACATCATGGTAGGCGATCTGCAGCGCATTAAACTGTATCCTGCCAAAGGCTTCCAGGTATACCAGGATATTCCGGATGATGTATGGCAAGCGTTTGAGGAACTGGTGCGAGTTGGGTATGATAAGCAT
>JBAVMD010000054.1:0-2796 GCA_049689695.1 Chitinophagaceae bacterium
GCACAAAGGCTTCCATGCTTGCAGAAATACATTTTAAGGATTGCAGGGTTTCCATGGAAAACCTGCTTGGGAAAAAGGGAATGGGATTTTTACAGATTGTGCATTCAGCTTTGGACAATGGCAGGTATAGCATTGCTTGTGGTTCAGTGGGTATATCCCGTGCATGCCTGGAAGACAGCATAAGATTTATTAAAATAAGGAAGCAATTCGGGGTATTTCTGAAAGAACACCAATTGACAAAGCAGAAAATCGCCAATATGATAACAGAAGTAAAAGCTGCACAATTGCTCTGTTTCAATGCAGGACACCTGAGGGATGCCAAAAGCCCGGATGCTTTTATTCAGACATCCGTAGCAAAATATTTTGCTTCACGGGCCGCCAATCGCATAGCTTCCGATGCAGTGCAGTTGCATGGTGCATTGGGTTGTCATGATGAGCATTCCATTCAACGTTATTTCAGGGATGCAAAAATTATGGAAATAATCGAAGGGACAACAGAAATACAACAATTACTGATTGCAGGTCAGGGAATATCAAACCTGGGCTCTATAATTGACCGTTAATTTGTATTAAATATGATTGGCATAAAAGCTATAAAACCATTTATAACAGGGAAAAAAATATCTGTAAAAAACCTTCCGGAGGCGGCTAATTTAACCAGCACCGAGTTGGAATATTTTAATAATTGCGGCGTTGAGAGCATTTATGATTCCGGCGATTGTTCAAGCTATGACCTGGCCAAAGGAGCTGCTGAACGTCTTTTACAGGAATCAGGAGTTGCCCCAGAAAAAATTGATGCAATAATCTATATCAAAAGCAGGGTTCCCGATTTTTTAATCAGCTCGGAGGCAACAAGGCTAAAGTACGAGCTTAATGCAACGAAATCATTAACGTTTTCCATAACGGATCTGGGCTGTGCAGATATATCAATGGCGCTTAAGTTGGCAAAAGATATTTTAACAGCTAACCGTAAATATCAAAACATTCTTATTTGCTATGGCAATAAGCAGTTTTCAAAGTCCCGCTTTCGTTACCCCGTCAATATCCTGGGAGATGGAGGCATAGCAGTGTTGATAGGCAGAACAGAAGAGAATAAAATTGTCGATATCCAATTTGCTTCGAATGGAAATTACTGGGACCTTTTTAAGATTGACTACAAAAACACCACATTTGACAAATACAGTGAAGAATGCAGCGATTTGAGAAAGTATGGATTTGAATTAGCTATAGAAAGCAGGAACCGTTTCGAGGAATTAAATGATAACGTTATAATTACAAACAATTTACAGAAATCAGATATCAAATATTACGTATTGCAAAATATCTCTTCCCGTGCGTATGATTACTATGAAAATGCTTTCTTCATCAAATTTTCTCCTGTTTGCAAAATCAATTTAGCAGAGTACGGACACTTAGGCTCTGCTGACATTATGCTCAATTATCATATAGGAGTAAGCTCTGGATTATTTGAAAAGGGATCTTATGTTTTAATCATGAACAATAGCCCGGTTGCGGCATGGAGCTCCATGTTAATACAGGTTTAATAAAGTGCAATGCAAGAGACAAGTAGAAAAAATATTATTAAATGCGTGGTTTGGGATTTGGACAATACCATCTGGCATGGCATTCTTTCTGAGCATGATGATTTGAAGCTCAGGAATGGAATGGAAAAGATATTGAAAGAACTTGACAGGAGGGGGATTATCCATTCTATTGCCAGCAAAAACAGCTATGAAGATGCAATAAAGACGTTGGATCTATTTAAAATAAAAGATTATTTCCTATATCCGCAAATCAGTTGGGAGAACAAATCGGCGGCATTAACGACTATACAAAAAAACCTGAATATCGGATATGATGCCATTGCTTTTATTGACGACCAGTCTTTTGAAAGGGACGAAGTTAAATTCGAGCATCCCGATATTTCATGTTATGATGTGGATATTATAGAAGATATTCTTTCGATGGAGCAGTTTAAACCCAAATTTATTACGGAAGAATCCACACAAAGGCGAAAAATGTATTTGCAGGATGATTTGCGCAATGATGAAGAAAAAAAAATTAATAATAATAATAAATTCCTCGATCAGCTTAATATGGAGTTTATCATCTCAATTGCTACGATTAAGGATTTGCAGCGAGTGGAAGAACTTACTGTGAGAACAAATCAATTGAACGCCACAGGCTACACATATTCTTACGAGGAATTGGAAGGGTTTATTTTATCGCCCCGGTATAAATTATTTACTGCAGAACTTATTGATAAATATGGAACGTATGGGAAAATAGGCGTGATGCTGGTTGAATGTACAGGCAATGTGTGGACATTGAAATTATTACTGATGTCATGCCGCGTAATGTCAAGGGGGGTGGGAACGGTTATGCTGTATTACATTATAAACCTTGCTAAGGAAAATGGTAAAAAAATGCACGCTGAATTTTTGTCTACAGACAGGAACCGGGTAATGTACGTTACTTATAAATTCGCCGGGTTTAAAGAAATTTCTTCATTAGAAAACGGTGGAAGCCTTTTAGAGCACTCACTTACCGACTTCTATCAATACCCGGAGTATATAAAAGTGAAAACCGATGCCGGCGGGCAGTTCGTAAGTTAAAATCTTTCAATGACACATCTATATTATATTCATCTTGTGCAACCATTGACTCCAGAGGACTTTTTATACCAGCTTTCTACAGTTCCTGAATTGTTTCATGGAAGAATTAAGGGTTTCAAAAGGTGGCAGGATCGCGATGCAAGTCTTTGGGGAAAGCTATTACTGAGAAAGGGGCTTAGTG
>JBAVMD010000055.1:0-6244 GCA_049689695.1 Chitinophagaceae bacterium
GTATTGCAGAAGAACAGTTGCTGGAAATAGTGATTGCTGTAGAAAAACTGAGTGACCATCCATTGGCCGCAGCCATCGTAAAAGGCGGCATCGGAAAACTTAAGAGAGATGTTGTTGCGGCTTCAAACGTGCAGGCCATACCCGGCAGGGGTGTTAAGGCTGATTACAATGGAGGTATTGTTCATATAGGAAATAAAGAGCTGTTTACTGAAAAGAGCAACCGCCTGCCAGACGATATCAAAAGCAAAATTGAAGAACTGGAAAAACAGGGCAATACCACCATGCTGGTGCAGCAGAATGAAAAATACATAGGTATTGTTACGCTGATGGATGTTGCAAGAAGCGATGCAAAAGAAACATTAGCGTTGCTTGGTAAAAAAGGCATTCGCAAAATGATCATGCTTACCGGCGACAACCAGAAAGTAGCGGAAGCCATTGCAAAGGAAATAGGCATTACGCATGCGCTGGGAAATCTGTTGCCTGAGCAAAAAGTAGAAGCCATTGACAAATTAAGAGAGAACGAGAAGAAAGTAGCTATGGTAGGAGATGGTGTAAACGATGCGCCCGCCATGGCAAAAAGTACAGTAGGAATAGCCATGGGCGCTGCCGGAAGTGATGTTGCTCTTGAAACCGCCGACATTGCCCTGATGGCAGATCAGTTAAGCAATCTTCCTTTTGCAATAGGATTGAGTAAAAAAGCGCACAGCATCATCAGGCAAAACCTGTTCATCAGCCTGGGTATGGTAGCTGTTCTTATTCCACTTACCATTCTGGGCATTGCAGAAATGGGGCCTGCCGTTATCGGCCATGAAGGGTCAACGGTGCTGGTGGTATTTAACGCGCTCCGGCTGCTTGCCTACAAAAAATAGCATCATTATCTGCAGCCGGCAATTTTGTTTTCAGCTGGAATGTTTAACAATAATAAAAGTTTGATCTGCGTAATTTTATGATCAAATCAAATAAAAAATGAACAGAACCAATTGTTGGAAATGTGTAGTATTACTGGCGGCGCTTTACGCACTATCTAATTCGTTTGTATAAACGTTTTTAGTTTTTATTAAATGGCGGAAGAATATAATTCGCCAGTAATTTATCTGCGCTTGATTCGTAATTGTAGCTCCCGCCTGTTATTACCACAACCATATTTAAATCGGGTCGCAGGTAGATTCTTTGGCCGCCATTTCCTTTGGCCGCTGTGGCGTTGTTTCTTTTGCCATTTACCATCAGCCATGGATGCCACCACAAATAGCCATAAGGCGTATTATCTATAGCAGTATGTGGTGTTAAAGACTCTTTTACCCAGTCTTCCGGAATGATTTGTTTTTTATTCCATTTGCCTTTATTCAAAAATAGCAAGCCGAATTTTGCCATATCCCTGGGCCTGATATATAATTGGCCGAATGTGTTCATTTGTGAACTGTCTGCTTTAAAATCCCATTTATAACCGCTCGCTTCCAAAGGATCGAAGATGTTTTCCTTTGCAAATGCATACAAAGATTTTCCTGATGCTTTCTCAATGATCCTTGCTAATGTGACCACATTGCCGGAGCAATATTTCGCGGCTTCGCCGGGTTTGCCGGCCATGGGAAGATCAAGTATAAATTTAACCCAGTCGCCGGTTGGGTACATTTTCACTTCATTTCCCGGCGATTGGCCGTCATGATCATTACAATCCAGGCCGGATTGGTTATTGAGCATGTTTTCAATGGTAATTTTCTTTTTATTACCGGTAGGATCATCCAGGCTGTATTCAGGAAAAAAAGAAAGCACGGTTTCATTCCTGCTTTTAATAATTCCTTTGCCGATAGCTATTCCCATAAGGGCAGAAACAAAGCTTTTTGTTGCCGATCTTATTTGTTGAAGCGTATGTACATCGTATTCGTAAAAATATTCTTCAAATACCAGTTTGCCGTTCATGGTAATCAGCACGCTGTGAACATCGGGCAGGCTTCCATCGGCGATCTTGTGTACCATCTGAATAAGCGCAGCTGAATCCAGGCCACTTCCATTTATAGAAGCTGTGTGCAGGCCATCGTGAAAATCCCGCGGTTTGGTATACTTATATGTTGCAACGTTTTTTCTTGCATACCACATGTTCTCAGGAAAACTTACTTCTTTGTTTAAAAGTTTGAACAACCGGTCCGGTTGCCCATCCTTTACTTTATAGCCTATTATTTTTCGGGATGCATCCCGTATAAATTCTACCTCTTGTTTTGCCCGGTTCAGAAATACATCGTTTCTCGCGGGAGCTAATGGATATCTTGCTTCATCAATAATGGCGTAAAGGTTCAGGTCCTTAGGCGATGCCGCAATATCCAGCGTTGCATTGCCACTGTATTGATATTTACCCTCGTATTCTTTTAGCTGAGCATAAGCTGGTTTGTAATTTTCCTGGGAAAAAGAATGCCACGGAATGAATGCCGCAAATGCAGGCAGCAACAGCCAGATTTTGATGTGTTTCATTACGTATTTTATAAATTTCATTATGCAGTTTCTATTCAGTGATCAATAAACTATTTGCCACCTTATTGCTTACTATAAGTTCGTTCTTGCCTTTTAACTGCAGTGTGAAGCTATTATCAAAAGCTTCAATAGATTTTATCCTGATGGAATCTCCCAAGGTCAATCCTACCTTATCCAGATAGCTGAGAAAGGAAGCCGAATGATCTGTTACACCCGTGAACTTGCCCTGGTTATTTTCCTGCAGTTCTGAAAGCAGCCTCGATTTCGATTTGGCAAACACTCCGTTTGCGTTGGGTATCGGGTCGCCATGAGGGTCGGCCTTGGGATGACCGAGAAAATTATCGAGGCGATTGATCAACTCTTCGCTTTGGATGTGTTCAAGCTGCTCTGCTATTTCATGCACTTCATCCCAGCCAAATTTCAGTTTCTCTACCAGGAATACCTCCCACAGCCTGTGCTTTCGGATAATACTGATAGCGATCTGCCTTCCCTTCTCTGTAAGTTTAAAACCTTTTGATTTTTCATAGATGATCAGCTTTTTGGCGGCCATCTTCTTAAGCATATCGGTTACGCTGGCAGAATGCACTTCCAGCACCCTTGCCAGCTCAGAATTGGCAACCGTTTCCCCTGTTTGCTCCTGCAGCTTAAAGATCGCTTTCAGATAGTTTTCCTCTGTAAATGAATGCACTTGAAGGTGTTTACCCTGCAAATTAGACAAGACTCGCTAAAAAATAAAATTAGATAAGTCTAAAACATTATTTTTGTATCTCTAAATACACGCACTTATGAAAAGGAAGTCTGTTGTAATGGCGATAATCGTTTGCCTGGTGCTTGCCGGTATTGCCTGCAATAAGATACTTCCCAAAGCTCCGGCAGATGATGAAGTGTTGGACGGGCCGGTAGAAGGGCTCACCAGCCAGGAACTCGCCCAGTTTATAAAGGGCGATATTGCCTTTAACGATGAGATATTTACCGCAGAAACAGGGCTTGGGCCCGTGTTCGTAGCAACTTCCTGCGGCACCTGCCATGCCGGCGATGGTAAAGGCCATCCTTTTTCTACGTTGACCCGTTTTGGGCAAACAGATAGCACCGGCAATAAATATCTTCATTTGGGCGGACCGCAATTGCAAGGTCAGGCCATTTATAACTACAGGGCTGAGATCATTCCGGCAGGAGCTACTTTCTCTAATTTCACTCCCCCTGCTAATACCGGACTGGGTTTTCTGGATGCTGTGCCCGATGCAACTTTACTTTCCCTGGCCGATCCAAACGACGCTGATGGTGATGGAATATCCGGAAGGCCCAACTGGATAACCATGCCCGCTTACCTGGAGCAAAGGCCCAATACCATTTCTCAGGGAGGAAAATACATTGGCCGCTTCGGCAAAAAAGCTGCTGCTTACAGCCTGTTCCATCAAACAGTAAATGCTTACAACCAGGACATGGGCATTGTTTCTTCTTATGAGCCTTACGATACCTACACCGGCAATGAGCTGGACCCTGAAGTATCCAATCAAACCGTGGTAGATGTGGTTGCATACCTTAAAATGCTCAAGGCCCCTATTCAGAGAAATACCAATGATGCTGCAGTAGCAGAAGGCAAAAATATTTTCAACCAGATCAGTTGCGGTAAATGCCATATGCCAGAAATGAGATCCGGCAGCTCAAACATTGCAGCCTTATCCAACAAAACATTCTTTCCTTATTCTGATTTTCTATTGCACGATATGGGCGCTGCACTCAACGATGGTTATACTGAAGGAACAGCCGCCACTGCTGAATGGAGAACGCCTCCGCTCTGGGGACTTGGGCTTTCAAAAAACTCGCAGGGTGGAAAATATTTTCTGCTGCACGATGGGCGCGCAAAGAGCATAGAAGAAGCCATCATACTTCATGGCGGAGAAGCGCAGCAGAGCAAAAATGCTTTTCAGCAGCTCACACCTGCAGATAAAGCAAAACTTATTAAGTTCCTGGAATCACTTTAAAGTATGAAAAGAAGGGAGTTCATTAAAAATACATGTACCGCCTGCATGGCGGTAAGCGGGATAGCTATGTTGATACCCGCGTGTTCATCGGCCCGCATTGTTGGCGGTAAATTAAACAACGATGGCTTGCTGCTGGATGTAAATGATTTTAAAATAAAAGACGGTGATAATGCTTACCGCATGTATGTGGTGGTTCGCAATGAGCAATTGAAATTCCCGGTATGCGTATACCGGTTTAGTGAAACAGATTATTCTGCGCTGTGGATGGAATGTGCGCACCAGGGCGCCGAAGTAAATGTAGCAGGAGCTTATTTGCAATGTCCTGCCCATGGAAGCGAGTACGACAACAGGGGCCGCGTTACAAATGGGCCCGCGGAAAGCAACCTGAGAACATTTCCCGTTACCGTGAACAACGATCAACTCTTTATAGATCTTAGAAAGAAATGAAACAGCTATTACTGATAATTATTTTCCTGGCGACCAGCCTCGCGGTATTTGCACAGATCGATCCCGCATTGCTGCGCAGGCTTCCGGGTAAAACTGACTCGCTTTCGCTGAACATGGATGCTGTTTATAACCGGCCCTTCCTGCAACTTGGCAAGCTGCCGGTAGCTTTGGGCGGATATGCAGAAGCGAATTATCAATACGTTAGGGAGAACGGTGTAAGCGAGCGTCACCAGTTTCAGATGAGAAGGCTCACATTGTTTATAGCCTCCACTGTTTCAAAGAGAATTAAATTTCTTACGGAGATTGAATTTGAAGACGGAACTAAAGAGATCAATATTGAATTTGCATCAGTAGATATTGAGTTCGCTCCTTTGTTCAACCTGCGTGGCGGCATAGTTATGAATCCTATTGGCGCATTCAATCAAAATCACGATGGTCCTAAATGGGAGTTTATTGACCGGCCAATATCAGCCACTCAAATGCTGCCTGCTACCTGGAGCAATGTTGGCTTTGGGGTTTATGGAAAAAAATATTCCCAGGATTGGGCATGGGCATACGAAGCATATTTTACCAATGGATTTGATGACCGCATTATTGCGAATACAGAGAATAAAACCTTTCTTCCTGCCAGCAAGCAAAACCCTGACCGCTTCGAAGAAAGTTTTAATGGAAGTCCATTGTTTACAGGTAAGCTTGCTCTTCGCAATAGGAAAATAGGAGAATTAGGGGTGTCGTACATGGGTGGTGTTTACAACAAATTCGAAGACGATGGAATCACGCTTGACAAGAAGCGCCGTGCAGATGTGATGGCGGTTGATTTCAATACCACGTTGCCGAAAATAAATACATACATTAATGCAGAATGGGCCTGGGTGCATGTTAACCTGCCGGATGGTTATACACAGCAATTCGGCAGCAGGCAACGGGGCGGGTTTATTGATTTTGTGCAGCCAATTGTAAAACGGCCAATGCTTGGGTTTGAAAATGCAGTATTGAATCTTTCATTGCGGTTAGAATATGTTGATTGGAATAAAGCTGTGTTCACGCAAACAGGAACTAAGATATATGATGAATTATGGGCGATCGTTCCCGCTCTTTCTTTCCGCCCAACCGGACAAACAGTGATCAGGTTTAACTACCGCCATCAACAGCAAAGAGATATTCTGGGAAACCCTCCATCTAAAACAGGAGCAATACAGTTTGGGTTGGCAACTTATTTTTAATAGTCAACTACTACTAACTTGTAATATTCAAAATGCCCACGTGAAAAAATAACTACACGTATTACACATATCACAAGCCTCATAATCAAAGCCACTCACTTGTCATTTCGAACCCCGCAGCAAGAA
>JBAVMD010000056.1:0-9684 GCA_049689695.1 Chitinophagaceae bacterium
CCTCTACCCTGTCGTCGTAATTTACGATCGACACAATGTCTTCAGCCGCTAATTGATTCACGAGAAAATTGGCAGCCTTTTTTGCATACGCTATTTTATCTCCACGCATGGAACCGCTGCGGTCCAATACAATGGAAATATTCAACGGAACGCGTTTGTCCTGCTTAACGCCTTCGTTTCCTTTCAGTGATATATACACGTAAAGCTCCTTTGCGGAATTGAGGTAATATTTATTCCCGGGCATTGCCATCCACGATACAGCCCCGCCGGTTGTTGTTTCCGGTGGCGTTGCATTGGTTGAGCCGGGATTTTGAGAAGACACCTGTCCGCAGGAGGAATTGAACAGGCCTGTCAGCAGCGTGCTGGCCGTTAGCAAAAAGGAGTATTTCATTACACTGGTTTTAGGTTAAAGAAGGAAATACAGAGGGTTGATGCAGGAATGGGGAGGGTTACATAAGGGGAGAAGCTAAAATAAAGTTAAGGAGCAAGGCACAAGGCACAAGAAGCAAGAAAAGCTTTCAAGGGGTTGCTGACCTTCAACCTTGTTTACTTTTCTTGCTTCTTGTACCTTGTCCCTTGTGCCTTGTACCCTGTACCTTATAACGCAGTTATTCGTACCTGAGCGCCTCAATAGGATTGAGCTTTCCGGCTTTGAATGCAGGATATAAACCGGCAAGTATACCGGTGATAAAGCAGATCACGATACCGGCAATTACCCATCCCCAGGGGATGATGAAGCTGGTTGACATAAGAAGGCTCACCACGTTTCCGAGAATGATCCCCAATACAATACCTATGCAGGCGCCCATGAGGCTGATGATGATGGCTTCGTTCAGGAATTGCGAACGTACCGCTTTCTTTTTACCGCCGATGGCTTTGATAAGACCGATCTCCTTAGTGCGTTCTGTAACCGCCACAAGCATGATGTTCATAAGGCCTACTGCAGCGCCCAGCAGCGTGATGATGCCAATTACAATGGCGGCAATAGTAATGAAGCTGAGGTTGCGCAGCAGCATTTCAACGATGCTGTCGCTTTTATCGATCAAAAAATTATCTTCTTCTGTTGTTGTAAGTCTCCTGATGGGACGCATGGTCCCTTGCGCTTCGCCAATGGCGCCTTCAAGGTATTTCAACTCAGGAACTTTTACCTGGATAGAGAATGATGCATTGGGATTGCTGTTGAAAAAGCGGCGCACGGTATTATAAGAAGTGAATATTGTATTGTCCCAGCTCATGCCCAGCGTAGACCCTTTGGGCTCCAGCGTTCCTACCACACGGAAGGGAATGCTGTTGATCTTGATGATCTTATCAACGGGTGTTTCCAGGTTATCGCCAAACAACTTCTTCACCACATCCTTACCAATCAGGCATACGTTGCGGCCGGATTCCACATCCAGCTTATTCAGGTTGCGGCCTGCTGCAATTTTAAACCCGTTGAGGTCAACATAGTTTTCATCTACCCCGTATACACGCACATTGGGATTTGTTTTTTTGCTCCTTATGCTTGCAACAATATCACGCGAACCAAAAATGTATATGCCGATCTGCGCGGGATAATTGAACCCGCCCTTGAATGCCTCTGCCTGTGCGCGTGTGATGGGCTTACCGGTATTCGATTTTTTTTCGCGGCGCTTTCCCTTGGTGGTCTTCTTTACTTCTGAATTACCGCCGCCAAACCTCACATTGATTTCCTTGAAGCGAATGGTGAAGCCGGTGGCCCCCATTGATGAAAAGCTTTCCGTGAACTTCTGTTTCATGGCCTCGATAGCGGTATTAATACCTACCAGCGCCATAATACCAAAAGCAATAATGGCAACGGTTATGCCGGTGCGTATCCTATTGCTCCTGACCGTGCGGAACGAAAGCCTGAGTGTGTCGCGGAACTTCATGTAAACCGAAGGTAAGAAATAAGCTGATGTGAAATAAGCCGATTAGGTGAGTGGTTAGGAGCTAGTGGGGAATGGGAAGTAGCTAGTGGGAAGAATTTATAATCTCTTTCCCTACTTGCCATTCCCCACTTACTACTGGCCTCTTAGAAATACAGCTTGCTCAACAGCCATTGCGGGAAAATGCCCAGGAAAATGATAACGCCAGCCAGCCCAACCAGCCAGCCTTTGAAGCCGGGAGTAACTTCCATGGCCTGGCCTTCACCTTCTTTAAAATACATGGCCTGGATAACCCGGAAGTAATAGTACACGCTTACTGCCGCGCAAAGCACCGCCAGGATCACGAGCCAGAGATAGTGCCCGGTCTTTACAGCGGCGGCCAGCATATAATATTTTGCAAAGAAACCAGCTGTGAGTGGAATGCCCGCCAGCGATAGCAAGAAAATAGTGTTCACGGCGGCAAGCAGCGGCTGCGATCTTGCCAGCCCGTTAAAGCCTTCAAACGTATAGTCTTTCATTTTCACCAGTATGGCAAAGATGCCAATGGTGGCCAGGCTGTAAGCGGCAGTGTACAGGATCAATCCTTCCTTGCCCATATCGTTCAGAGAAAACAGCGCGAACATCATAAAACCTGCCTGCGCAATACTTGAATATGCCAGCATGCGCTTTACGCTCTGCTGGAATACTGCTGTAATATTTCCGATAAATAAAGTGGTTGCAGTAATGATGGCTATTAGCAACTGCCATTCGCCTTGTATGCCGCCAAATGCAATATCAAACAGGCGTATAAAAGCTATGAAAACCGCTCCTTTTACTATAGTGGCCATAAAAGAAGTAAATACGGTGGGCGCCCCATCGTAAACATCAGGCGTCCAGAAATGAAAGGGGGCTGCCGATACCTTAAAAGCAATGGATATCATCAGCAGAACAATGCCGCCAATGAACAGTTCATTTGCTTCCGGTGCGGCTTTGGCAATAACTTCCAGGTTAAAAGAACCTGCAGTGCCGTACAGCAGCGCAATTCCCATGAGCATGATGCCGGTGGAAAATGAGCCCATGAGAAAATATTTCAATGCAGCTTCGTTGCTTTTGAGGTTGCGCTTATCTGTTCCCGTAAGAATGTAAAGCGGGATGGATATAATCTCTATGCCCAGGAAGAGCATGAGCAATGTATTGAATGAAGAAGCGATCGCTATTCCGCAAAGCACAAAAAATATCAGCGCAAAATATTCAGCCAGGTAAAGTCCTACACGCTCCATATCCTTGCTGCTGAGAAAATAATATAGAAGCGTACTGCCCAATGCAATGGAGTTGAACAACAGTCCAAAGCTTCCGAAGCTGAGCATATCACGCGTATTGAAATTGAAGAACCGGTACCCGTTTTGTTCGGCTATGTTAGCCGCCAGCAACAGGGCAAGCAGGGTGATGGCCACGTATCTTACAACGGACCTGTTGGCCGTGAATATACCGGTGAACATCATTATCACGCCAAAGACCGCAGATAAAACTATTGCATTCATTTGCCCTAATTGGTAAACATTTTAGATAGAATGTACTCGCTGGCAGAACGGGTTATATCCAATATAAGAGAAGGATACAATCCAACCACCAGTATGATCGCCACTAACGATGCCAGCGCCAGTTTTGCATTCCCGCTTATATCTTTTACGCCGGTATCAACTGCATTGCTTTTGCCATAGAACACCCGCTGTATCATGTTCAGTGTATACCATGCTGATAATATGATGCTAAGGCCGGCTATTACCGTATACGCCATCCCGAATTGCGTTGCTTTGGAAGAGAATATGCCGTTGAACATCATGAACTCTCCCACAAATGCATTGGTAAGCGGCAGGGCCACATTGGCAAGCGCTACCACCACAAGCAGAATGGCAAGGGTTGGTGATTGTTTGGCGATGCCACCCAACTCAGACATTTTTCTCGTTCCGAATTTATGTTCGATAATATCTACTACTATCCACAGCCCGATGATGTTGATGCCGTGATTGAACATCTGTATCATCACACCCTGCATACTGCTGGTGTTGGTGGCAAATATTGCAACGCACATCAGTCCCATGTGTGCAATGGATGAATAAGCTACAAAGCGTTTGAGATCGTTCTGCCTGATGGCTATCAGCGATGCATAGATGATCCCTATCAATGCAGGAATGGAAATCCTGTCGCCATAGATCCATGTTGCCATTGGCACTACAGGAACTACCCAGCGTATCAAACCAAACACACCCATCTTTACCATAACGCCGCTTAGCACCATAGTAACCGCAGTTGGCGATTGCTCGTAAGTATCGGGCTGCCAGGTGTGAAAAGGAAAGATCGGCATCTTGATGGCGAAAGCAAGGAAGAGCAGCCAGAATACAAGGGTTTGTTCCTCTGGTTGAAGCTTTAGCCTATAGAATGCTTCCATGGCAAAGCTCTGGTTGGGCGTTTGCAGATAGAGGTAGATCAATCCCACCAGCATCAGCAGGGAACCAACAAAAGTGTAAATGAAAAATTTGAAAGTAACTGGTATACGTCTTTCACCTCCCCAGATAGAGCAAAGAAAGTAGACAGGTATCAGCGCCAGCTCCCAGAAGAAATAGAACAGCAATGCATCGGATGCAAGGAACACTCCCAGCAGTCCGGCCTGAGATAATAACATCAGCGCGTAAAAACTGCCGGGATTTTTATAATGGTTCTTATAGGTTGCAATAAAAATAATAGGGAAAGCGATGGCTGTGAGCAGGCAAAGCATCTGGCTCATGCCGTCTGACTTAAGACTGAACTTGCTGCCGAGCGCGGGCAGCCATTCAGCAGAGAACTGAAGCGAACCCGATTTATTGAATACTCCTAAACCGATAAGCGATATCACCAGCGTTACGATGGACGATAATAACGCCCAGCTCTTGGCAAATTTTTCATCCCTGATGAAAAAGCCGGCCAGTCCCGTAAGCAAGGGGATCAGAATGAACAGTACCGGGATAATGCTTGAGTTCAACGTAATTTATTTTCTGATAAAAAACTGTATTAAGAAAAATATCACCAGGCTCACCACCATCAGCAGCACATACGCGCCTACCTGCCCGCTTTGCAATAAGCGCAACTGCCTACCGCTGTATTGCACCAATCTGCCCACACCGTTCACAAGAAAATCCAACACATACTCAAACACATTGTTCAGGATCTTTGCAAACCAGGAAACCGGCCTTACAATGATGGCGTTGTATATTTCATCAACATACCATTTATTCTCCAGCACTTTGCCAAATCCCGAAGATGATTCTTCAGGATAGCTGTCTTTCCTGAATTTGTTAGCGGCGAAAATGCAGGTGATGCCAATCAGTACAACAGAAACAGCCAGCAAAATATATTCGGTATTGTGATCAACAGCATGCGTTGTAGCATCCTTACCTGCTATAACCGGCGATAAGAAATGCTCGAGGTAATGATGCGTTCCTAATTTATCATTGAATATTTCGGGTAATCCCAAAAATCCGCCGATTACAGAAAGCACTGCCAGGATGATCAGTGGAATGGTCATGGCAGGCGGGCTTTCGTGCAGGTGATGTAATTGCTCTTCTGTGCCGCGAAATTTGCCGCGGAACGTAAGCGCATACAACCTGAACATATAAAAGGCCGTGAGCAATGCGCCACCCAACCCGATCCAATAAAGAATAGGATCGCGTGCATAGGCCGCTATCAGAATTTCATCTTTCGAAAAGAATCCTGAGAATGGTGGAATACCTGCAATGGCAAGACAAGCTAATAAGAAAGTAATGTGTGTGATGGGAAGATATTTTTTCAACCCGCCCATTTTGCGGATGTCCTGCTCATGATGCATGGCATGAATAACTGAACCTGCTCCAAGGAATAGCAAGGCTTTGAAGAATGCATGCGTCATTACATGAAACACTGCGCCAGTGTATGCGCCAACACCCAGGCCAAGGAACATATATCCCAACTGGCTTACGGTAGAATATGCCAGCACTTTCTTAATATCATTTTGCCTGAGGGCGATAGTAGCGGCGAGTATAGCTGTTGCAAGACCGATGATTGCCACCACCCATTGCGTAAACGGAGCGAGTGAATACAATACGTTGCTGCGGGCGATCATATATATACCTGCAGTAACCATGGTAGCGGCATGGATGAGGGCTGATACCGGCGTAGGGCCCGCCATGGCATCGGGCAGCCAGGTAAAAAGCGGTATCTGTGCCGATTTACCTGTAGCGCCAACAAAAAGAAGTAAAGTGATGGCTGTTATAGCCTCGGGATTTGTTCTGTGTACTTCGCCGGCCTTAAAAAACACTTCTCCAAAAGCAACAGAACCAAATTGTGAGAGCATCCAGAATACTGCGATGAGAAATCCGAGGTCGCCAATGCGGTTCATAATGAATGCCTTCTTTGCTGCATTGTTGTAAGCATCATTGGTGAACCAATACCCAATGAGCAAATAAGAACAAAGTCCAACACCTTCCCAGCCAATGAACATGATCACGTAATTGGCGCCCAGCACCAGCAACAACATGAAGAACACAAACAGGTTGAGGTATGAAAAATATCTTCCGTAATCTGCGGTATCCTCCGTTTTCATGTACGCGGTAGAATACAAATGTATCAGGAAGCCAACACCTGTAATGATAAGCAGGAATAAAGCAGAAAGCTGGTCTACCTGCAGATCGAACGGGATGCTTATTTTATCGAAGCCGATGAATGGAAATAAATGAACTACCTGTGCCTGGAAACCTTCTTCCCGCACTTCAAAAAAAATCAGCAGACTCACCACAAACGATGCCAGCACCATACCGCTGCCTATAAATCCGATCAATGATTTTGATAATGCTTTACGGCCAAGGCCGTTCAGCAAAAAGCCGATGAGAGGGAATAAAGGAATTAAATAAACCAGTTTGATCATATTAGTGTTTCAGCCTGTTCAGGAAATTCACATCCACGGAATGTACATTGCGGTACATCATTACTATTATAGCCAGTCCAACACTCACTTCTGCCGCAGCCACCACCATTATAAAGAATACGAATAATTGTCCGTCAACGCCCGCCGCAGGATTAGTTGCTGCCTGCGCCAGGTGATGCATTTTTGAAAATGCCACCAGCAGCAGGTTCACCGCGTTCAGCATAAGCTCGATGCACATGAATATGATGATCGCATTGCGGCGCGTAAGCACTCCTACAACCCCTATACAAAAGAGCGCAATGGAGAGAAATATGTAATAATTTATTGGCATAAATTTAATGTGAAAATTGCTCAATGGCTCAATGGCTCAATTATGCAATTTTCGAATTTTCACATTTTCTATTTTCTAATTAGTCTCCTTTCTTTCCGATCACAACCGCACCAACCATAGCGCTCAGGAACAGCACACTGCTGATCTCGAACGGCACCACGTATTCATTGAACAATGCTTTTCCAAGATAATTGATCAATCCTATATTGCCTTCCTTAGTTTGCGCGAGCTGTTTGGCAGTATCAGCATTTTTCAACGCAGCCACCAATACCAGCAGCATACAGCCGCCGGCTATAACTCCTGCCATTTTGAGCCATTTATTTGTCTGCGGCACCATGTCTTTGTTCAGGTTCATGAGCATGATCACAAACAGGAACAATACCATGATGGCGCCGGCATACACTATAATGTTTACCACCGCCAGGAACTGCGCGTTCAATAATATATAATGACCGGAAATAGAAAAGAATGTAAGGATCAGCCAAAGCACACTGAATACCGGGTTCTTGCTAATAACCACATTGATGGCGCCCACCAATGCCAGGATGCTCAGTAGCCAGAATAAAATTTGCGTTACACTCATGTTTGGTACCCCTTACTTCTTACGTTTATGCGTCCTTCCTCTTCTCTCCCCTCGCTTTCGCATAGCCTTCCGGGTCTTTAATTGGATCCGGTATCAACAGCTCTTCCTTACCATAAATAAATGTTTTACGGTTATAATTGGAAGGCGCGAAAGTTTCACTCAGGTAAACAGCGTCTTTAGGACAAGCCTCTTCGCACAAGCCGCAGAATATGCAACGCAGCATGTTGATCTCGTACTTGGCGGCATATTTTTCTTCGCGATACAAATGCTCTTCGCCCTTTTGCCTTTCCGCGGCTTCCATAGTGATGGCTTCTGCAGGGCATGCTACCGCGCACAATCCGCAGGCAGTGCAGCGTTCGCGGCCTTCTTCATCGCGGTTGAGCACCTGCAATCCCCTGAACACAGGGGCAAATTCACGCGTCTGCTCAGGATAGCTGATGGTAGCCTTCTTTTTAAATATATGCCTGAAGGTGATCAGCATACCTTTTAAGATGTTCCAGAGATATAATTTCTCTACGAACGTCATCGGCTTGCGATCTACCGGTTTTGCCTTATTTGTTAATGCTTGCATCAAACTTCTTTCTCCTCTTTTAATGTGCGCAAAAATAATTTTTTAAGTCAAAAGTCAACTATGAAATGTCAAACCTAAAATCTCCAGTTATTATGCTTCAACAGCACCAGGAATGCTGTGATCAGCATGTTTACCAGCGCCAATGGGATCAGTCCTTTCCATCCCAGGTTCATCAACTGATCGTAACGGAAGCGCGGGATGGTCCAGCGCACCCACATGAACAGGAATATAAAGAATATGATCTTTCCAAACAGTGCAACAGCCCCTATAATTGCCGCGACATTGTGCGAAAAGTTCGCCTCGTTCACAAATGGCATATCATACCCTCCAAAGAAAAGCGTTGCCATTACCACACTGCTGATGAACATATTGATGTACTCTGCAAACAGGTAGAATCCAAGCTTCATGGAGGAATATTCCTGGTGATATCCAAAGTTCAGTTCGTTCTCTGCTTCGGGCAGGTCAAAGGGAGTGCGATTGCATTCCGCAAAAGCACATATCATAAAAATGAGAAAGCCTAAAGGCTGGTAAGCGATATTCCACAGACCGGCGATCTGCTGTTCAACGATCACGCTCATTTTTAATGAGCCTGTCAGCATCAGCAAGGCGATGAGCGATAAACCCATCGCCAGTTCGTAAGAGATCATCTGCGATGCACCGCGAATGGCGGCCAACAGCGAGAATTTATTGTTGGATGCCCAGCCACCGATCATGATGCCGTACACGCCCATGCTCACCACACCAAATATGTACAATATGCCAATGTTGATGTCTGCAACCTGCAGCTTCACTTCCCTTCCAAAAAAATCGATCGTGCCGCCCCAGGGAATTACCGCGGAGGTCATCATGGCTGTAAGCATTGCCAGACCGGGACCTGCAATGAACAAGAATTTATTAGATGTAGTGGGAATGATCTCTTCCTTGAAAAAAAGCTTTACGCCATCTGCCAATGGTTGCAACAAGCCGAAAGGGCCGGCTCTGTTAGGACCACGGCGGTCCTGCATTACGGCAGCGATCTTTCTTTCCGCATAGGTCTCATACATCGCAATCAGCAACGAAATGCCAATTACGCCGGAGATCAATGCCGCTTTTTCAATCAGAAGTGCCCAGTCTATGGCTAATAACATCATAATAGCAGTTACAGGTTTCGGTTAACAGTTATGATTCCCTGTTGATTTTAAGATTTTCATCAAATACTTCTCCCGTAGCCGGGCCCTGCAGCTCAGACAATTCGATCTGTGGCTGGTTCACTTCGCTCACATTATGAATATCCATCAATAATCTTGGCTTCTGTCCATCCATTACTCTCACCAATGTTTCATCCGGTCTTGTGATGGCTGTATAATGATTCTGAGAGATCACGGAATGGCGGTTAACTATTGTGGGACCGTCTACCAC
>JBAVMD010000057.1:0-4288 GCA_049689695.1 Chitinophagaceae bacterium
GCCTGCACCCGCTTGCAGCACCACGCTATCGCCGCTGCAGAAACTGGTATCGCTGCCGAGATCAATAACAGCCGAATGCCTGACGTTTATCCTGATGGAATCGTACACAAAACACCCCGGCGATTTTTCCGCACGTACTTTATAAATAGTGTCAATGTAGGGATACAGCTTTACCGTCTGCCCATTCAGCGTGCTTACATTATAACCCGGCGACCAGTTGTAATTAATAAACCCGGCAGGTGCCGTTAGCTGGAGCGTATCCGCATTGCATTTGGCAAGATCGGCGCCCAGGTCGAATGGAATGGGCGGATGAGGATTTACATTTACCGTATCGCTGAACACATTTCCACACGCATCCTGTACGCGCACATAATATTTACCGGGCGTACTTACGGTGAAAACAGAATCGGTTGAATTATCCTGCCATAAATAGGAGGCAAAGCCGCTTCTTGCATTCAACCTAATGATATTGCCTACGCAGAGCGTGGTATCTGGCCCCAGTTCAGGACGAGCAGGTGTGCGCAGAACACGAACGAAAACCGAATCCTGTAAAAGCGTACATCCGTTTATGCTTGCCCTGATATGGCCATTCCATACGCTATCGAAGTTAATTTCAACTGTAGAATCATTGATATATGTGAACGACGCTATGCCGGAAGTATCGTATTTCCATGAAGGCCTTACCCCACACGCACGGTTTTTTCCAATGGATATTCTTAATGGTGTGCCTGGACAAAGCACAGCCGCTGACGCAACCAATTTCAATGAATCGCAGTAGCTGATGCTGCTGCAAGTATTTGTAACAGTCAAATTATCTGCCTCCATTACAAAAGGCGGATGCGTGATCTCAACCAATACTGCAGGCTTAACGGTATCATACAACCGATGCGTCAATACATATTGTTCATTGATAACAGCAGTACGTTCCAGGTTATAACCCGTGCAATCAGATGCAGTATCACTATCATGCAGGCGAAGCATTTCCAGTTTGCTGGTGAGCACAAAGCTATCAGTGAGAGACTGTACAACAAAATCGCCATTGGTTCCTGTAGGCAGAAAATTTGATATCCAGCTCACGCTTCGCATTCCGTAAGACGTGATCATGCGCTCTTTTACCACCTGCCCTTCTTTCATTTTTCCAAATAATATCCGGGGGCCGTAGGATGTAACATAATATGATTTTGAAAAAGCAGCACTTCCGTCGGGATAAACCGTGATGCGTGAGTTGCCGTTATTGTTCATAACGGGTGAGGTGAGCACGTAAGACCGCACAAAATTCAATTCGGGCGTTACCTCAAATGTCATGAAATTCCGGAAGGGCCCCGGAAACGGTGTAGGGTGGTCGTTATTACCGCCGCCAAACATCACAAGGTTCCCGTTATTAAGACGGGTAAAGCCATAAGGATTGAAAGAACGCCAGAAATCGTTGGGATAATTTGCAGGAATCGTCCACCTTTTTGTGAACACTGTATCCCCGGTAGAAGGGTTAAGGGCAAACCCCAGCATATGCGGTGAGCTATAAGCTAAAACCTGCAATTGATTATTGGCAAGGTTTACACCTATGGCCCGCGCAACTCCATTGATTTCAACCGGCAAACCCTTACTCCACAAAAGCGTTCCGTCTGCCGCGGATAATTTTGCTACAAGCGCAATCCTCGGAGTCCAGTTGCCGCCGTAGCTCATTTGACCTGCAAGATAAATTTCACCGGCAGCTGTACTGATCACATCGTTTATAAGAATTGCTGAACCGCTTGAATCCCGGTCCCATAATTTATACCCGAAATATTTCTGCCACAGAATGTCCCCCGACGGCGATAGCCTCATCATGATCAGGTCATCCCGGTAATTTATGGGACGCCTTACAAAGCGGTGTCCTGTAGCAAGAATGCTGCCATCTGCCAGTTCAAATGCTTTCATTAAAACTACGGAAGCAGTGTCTGTTAAAACACCGCTCCTGGACCAGACGATGGTACCTTGCGGAGTGGATTTTATCACATGGCCAACAGCGTTATAAATAGGACCGGATTGCTTAACCCCCCATCCGGTAATTAAAACATTTCCATCTGATGTGGATGATATCCAGG
Source organism: Chitinophagaceae bacterium (assembly GCA_049689695.1). Classification (GTDB taxonomy): domain Bacteria; phylum Bacteroidota; class Bacteroidia; order Chitinophagales; family Chitinophagaceae; genus DASPKM01. Next base: position 2,085 of record JBAVMD010000057.1, read on the forward strand.
TATTATTAAGCTGAAGGCCATCTTTCGTGAATTCGCGGCGCACAGAGGTATCGGCGCAGGATTGCCCTTTTGCATAGCCAAAGCAAAGCAAGAGCACGGCAATAAAGACGGTTCTAATGCAATTCACTATACCGGGGTTAGGGGTTCTAACGCGAAAGTACCGGAAAGGGGATGTATGTCAAAAAAATGAGCCCGTATAGTTGTGAATCAAGAGTTAAGCTAAGAGGTTTATTGGCAATAGTCATTAAGTCATTAGTCATTTTTTTAGGTATTATTTTCGAACGAATCAATGACCCAATGACTTAATGACTACTACCAGTAAACTAATCCGTATCAGTTCTTGTAGTCTTTGTAACCGTAACCCTGTCTGTATGACCCGTGCCGGTGGTGGTTTTGTTGCTGCCACCGCGCATGAGGGCTATCAATAAAAGAATGAATACCGCAGCGCCTGCCACCCATACCCAAGGAGAGGTGTACCAGTTTTCGCTGGTGGTAACCCTGGTAGATGTTGTTGTGGTAGTAGAACTGCTGCCGCCGCTGTCCTGCGCCAGTATAACCAGCGAAAACAGGTTGGCTATTAATAAGAGCATAAAACTTTTAAAACCGTAGGTTCTGATGAGCTGTTTCATATTTTGCTTTTTACTGTTATGAACAGCTATTAAAAAAGCGTACCAGCTCAGCAGTCTAATTTGAAAATAGCTCAATTTGAAAATATGAATGAGAATTCACTGATTTTAAATGAATAATTCATTTTCGAATTGAGCTATTTTCAAATTTGCTAATGCTTACTTGAATATACGGCCAAAAAACGCCTTCATATCTTCCCATGAAGCCTTATCTGCCGCTGGGTTGTAAGCTATAGGAAGATTGAATTTCTTTCCAGCTTCGGTAGCATCGGGATTGGTGAATGCATGCGTGGCGCTGTCGTACACCTTAAACGTATAATCGGCCCCGATAGAATCCATTTGCTTTTTAAACTGGTCAACCTCCACCTGGGGAACAAATGAATCCGCACCACCATGACAAACCAGTATTTTGGCTTTCAGCAGGCTTTTATCTGCCGGTGCAATGGGAGCGAGACCACCATGAAAGCTTACCACACCTTTCATATTTTCTCCCATTTTTGCGGTAGTCAATACCATAGATCCACCAAAACAATAGCCTATTGCCGCTATGTTGGCAGTATCGGCCTGTGGATATTCTTTGATCTTGTTCAATGCAGCATCAAATCTTGCTTTGGCAAGCTGGGGGTCTTTGTAGAAAGGACCTGATAATTGCATTGCCTCCTGCGGATTAGCAGCGGTTTTACCATTGCCATACATATCAACTGCCATGGCCAGGTAGCCCATATCGGCCAATTGCTTTGCACGGTTGCGCACATAATCGTTAAGGCCCCACCATTCGTGCACAATCAGCACAACAGGACGCTTCGCATCGGAATTCTGGTCGTAAGCAACAAAGCCATTTAGCGTAACCGTATCAGAAGTATAAGAAACAGCCTCCTCTTTAACCATAGCACTGTCTTTTTTGTTTTCGGCGGCTTCAGGGGTTTGCCCGCTTTCGTTGCCGCAGGAAGCAAATATAAATGCACCGGCCAGCATGCTTCCCAATAAAAAAAGCTTTTCCTTTCTCATTTTAAATTTTAGTTAGGTTAATGAATTTTTCGCGCGAGGCGTAAAGTTCAAGAAAGTTGTTGCAACTTCAAAAGAACATTTCAGTAAAATAACGCCGGCCTTCCGGGAAGGTTCGCTCGCCCTTAAAATTATGCTTCCCTGGTAACAGGCTTGTTTTTATATTAACTTGTCGAATGAAAAAAGTCTTTCTTTCTTTAGCGATCATGGCCGTTGCCGCCATTACCATTTTTTTTCAAAAGCCCTCTCCCATGCAAAAGCCTGTTTTAAACCACATCGCGCACTATGTAACCAACCTGCAAAAAGCCACTGTATTTTACCGTGATATTATTGGCCTGGATACTATTCCTGAGCCTTTTCACGATGGCAAGCACACGTGGTTCAGCGTTGGCACACACAGTCATCTTCACCTGATAGAAGGCGCTACCGAACCGGTGAAGCATCCGAAAAACACCCATATCTGCTTCAGCGTGCCCTCGGTAGAAGAGTTTATAAAGCGATTAGACAAAGCCGGTATAGAATATTCCAACTGGCCTGGCACCAGCAAATCGCCCACCGTACGCGCCGATGGAG
>JBAVMD010000058.1:0-2951 GCA_049689695.1 Chitinophagaceae bacterium
AAACTATACCTCTCTGGTCAGCCGGTGGAAAATGGGATATTAGCAAAGAACCATTTTATCACTTCAAAAAAATACCCAACCTCAGTTTGCGATTAACGTATGGGTATCAAGGAAATTTAGATCAAAACCTTGCAGCAATAACAACATTGCAATTCTCTGCATTTAATGCTTCGTACACAGGTCTGCCATTCGCGGCAATTAATAACGTTCCTAATCCTGATTTACGTTGGGAGAGAACTGGCCAACTAAATATCGGCGTCGATGTCGGGAGTCGTAACAATATTATTAGCGGCAGGCTCGAATACTTCAGAAAAAAGGGCAACGATTTAATAGGTGATGGTATCATTGACCCAACGACAGGCATATCCCAATTACGGGGAAATTTTTCTGACATGAAAAGCCACGGCTTCGATATCGAATTGAAATCAGTGAATATCAATGGAAGCAATTTCAAATGGAGTACCAACTTGATCTTTAATTATTCGAGCGAAAAGGTTACCCGTTTTGATGTTAACTACGGAGCACTTACTTATTTTAATGCCTTTGCGACAGGCCGGCCACTCGTGGGTAAACCGTTATATAGTGTATATTCTTATCAATGGGGTGGGCTGGATCCTGCGACCGGTGACCCCAGAGTCATCTTAGCAGATACGCTTAACAAAACGCATAGTACACAAACTACAAATAATGTAAAGATGCAAGATCTTGTATATAGTGGAAGATACAATGCGCCGATTTTCGGATCACTATTTAATAATTTTAGGTGGAAAGGTTTGGGACTGACTTTTAACATCATTTACAAATTCAACTACGTTTTCCGCAGAACTTCAATCAATTATTCCGCTCTTGCTAGTAACGGATGGAAAACTGGTCATAAAGACTTTGTACTGCGTTGGAAACAACCAGGAGATGAGAAGTTAACCAATGTGCCATCTATCGTCTATCCTGCTAATGCCACCAGAGATGCATTTTATAACCAATCAGAGCTACTGATTGAAAAGGGAGATCATATCCGGTTGCAATTCGTGAACCTGAACTACGAATTTGAAAACAAGCTGCTTAAACAAATTTCAATTCAAGGACTTCGGCTATACTTCTATGTAAATAATGTGGGTATTCTGTGGCGGGCTAATGATAAAGGCATTGATCCCGACTACCCGTTCATGACTTATCCGCCAGCACGAACCTATTCATTTGGAATTAAGGCAAGGTTCTAGTGAATTTACTGTTCTTAAAAACCGAATAAAAATGAAAAGAAGAATTTATACGATCCCTATTGTTTTAAGCTTATGTTTATTAAATCTCTCCTGCAAAAAGAACTGGCTTGAGGCAAAGCCCCAAAAAGCATTGGTAGTGCCTAAAAAAATCTCAGATTACCAGGCGTTGCTTGATAATACCCTTACATCAAATAGTATTGGATTCAACGATGCGTATAATACGTTGGGAGAAATCGGGGCTGGGGACTTTTACGTCCTAGACACATTCTTGAAACTTAGACCGTTTGAAGAAAAAGTCTATAAATGGATACCAGACATTTACGCTGATCAAACCAATTTGACGGAATGGTCTAATCCATATAAGAGGATTTTTTATACCAACGTCGTACTTGAAGGAATTGATCAAATTATACCGTCCAATGGCAACGAACAGATCGCATGGCATCAGGTCAAGGGAACCGCTTTTTTCTTTAGGGCCGTATACCATTATACTGTAGCCCAAAGTTATTGTAAGCCTTATCAGGCCGGTGGCTCTAATGCGGATCTTGGAATTCCACTTCGTTTAACATCTAATTTTAATGAACCTACTACGCGGTCAAAAGTTCAGGAAACATACCAGCAGATCGTAACTGATCTGAAACAAGCAGCCTCTCTTCTCCCAGTTGACAAACCAACTGATACCTTATATAGGTTACGGCCGACAAAAGTTGCGGCAACCGGTATGCTTGCAAGAGTTTATCTGAGTATGGGTGAGTACGACAGTGCTTTTGTTTATGCAGACAAAAGCTTGCAAACCTATTCCACACTACTAGATTATAACAGCACCACTACTGGAAGCCCCACAGGAACTCAAATTAACATAGCCCCAACCACTACGGCTTCATTTGCGCGATTCAATGTCGAGGTTATTTTTCACCTGACGGGCTCTTCATGGACTTATTTTCTTCAATCAAGACTATATGTTGATTCATTACTTTATAAATCCTATAACGTGAACGATAATCGTCGTTTGGCTTTCTTCAAAGTGCCTAGCGGGACACCTCTACCAAATACATATACTTTCAGAGGTAGCTATGATAATTCAAACCAAATATTGTTCACTGGCATCTCTACGAACGAACTTTATTTGACAAGAGCGGAATGCTATGCAAGAAAAGGAAACATTGCTTCCGCCGTTAATGATCTAGTTTATTTATTAACTAGGAGATATAAACCAAACACGCTCGGCCAAATTCTGCCTCCAACTGCAGATGATGCTCTTAAATTGATTCTTGGTGAAAGAAGAAAAGAGCTTTGTTTCCGGTCCATCAGGTGGTCTGATCTGCGCCGCCTTAACCTCGAACCACAGTTCCAGGTAACTCTGCAAAGAGTTACCTCAGGACAGACATATACATTGCCACCTAACAGCAATTTATATGTTTTGCCGATCCCGCCTGACATAATTCAATTAACAAGCATTCAACAAAACCCACGATAAACTTACCTTATGCGACTAATTAAAAAATCCATTTTCTTGTTAGTATTGATCGGTGGTTCATTGGATGTGGCGTCCCAACAATTAAAAATCCGTGAGCTAAATGTTGGCGATACTTTGCCCGACCTCGAAGTAAAAGATGTGATCAATTATTCAAAAAGCTCGATAAAAATATCGGAATTCAAAGACAAGTATTTAATTCTTAATTTTTGGGCAACGTGGTGCTCCCCCTGTATAGTGTCTTTCCCAAAGCTAGACTC
>JBAVMD010000059.1:0-1886 GCA_049689695.1 Chitinophagaceae bacterium
AGACAGAACTGTTCACTCCAATATCTGGGGAGAAGAGCTTGTGTTGAAACCGGGAGAAAAGGTTCAGATCGTTGCACCTTCCGGAAGCGGCAAAACTTCGTTCATTCATTTTTTGTACGGCCTGCGCAAAGAATACAACGGATCTATTCATTACGATGGTAACGACATCCGTTCTTTATCACCAGACCAACTGGCGGTTTACAGGCAGAAGCACCTGAGCATTATGTTCCAGGATCTGCGGCTGTTTACCAACCAGACCGTTGTTCAGAATATCGAGATAAAAAGACAGTTGCAGCCCTATCATCCTCCAGAAAAGATACTTGAGTTCACAGAGCGTTTGGGTGTATCACACAAGCTGAGTATGCTGTGCAGCACCTGTTCGTATGGTGAGCAGCAGCGTATAGCGATTGTAAGAAGCCTGATGCAGCCGTTTGATTTTATTCTGCTGGATGAACCATTCAGCAACCTCGACGAAAACAATCGCCAGAAGGCAATGGATTTAATCGTTGAAGAAGCCGGCAGGCGAAACGCCGGCGTGATACTCGCCGACCTGAAAAGAATTGATTTTTTTCCGGCCGATAAAATATTACACTTATAACCCTGAAAGTTGAAACTGAAGTTCCGGCATATCGCTTCCTTGCTCGATACCAGTAAAAATCCCTGGTCGAAATATTTATCGTATGCCGGTTTGTGCATAGGAATTCTGTTGCTGCTTTGTTCCCTGCAGTTATACATCAATATACAACGGCTGCTCGACAATGATAACCCACGAAAAACAGGTTCTGATTTTATTTCGATCACTAAAACGGTTTCCAATGAAACCATGGGCATGCCTGAGAAGAATGTTTTCAACCAGGCCGACATACAGGAGTTGAAGCAGCAGCCTTTCATTGAAGATGCGGCGCCGCTGCTTGCCAACCAGTTTCGCGTGCAGGCAAGTGCAGGCAATATCATTCCATTCAGCACCGATCTGTTTTTAGAAGCATTGGACAAAGGCTTCATGGATACTGTACCCCCGAATTTTACCTGGAAAGAAGGACAGGAAAAAGTTCCTATTATTTTTTCAGCCGACTTTCTGGAGATATATAATGTACTCGCTCCCGGCCAGGGATACCCGCAGGTGTCGGAAGAAACCATTTCGGCCATACAAATTGTTTTAAGTTGTTATGGGCCGGCAGGGCGGCAAAACTTTAAAGGCGAGATCGTAGGGCTTACCAACAGGGTTAACTCGGTGCTGGTGCCTGAAGAATTTCTTGTTTGGGCTAACAGGCGTTTTGGTGTGATAAACGAAGCCACCACCTCGAGGGTGTTCGTTAAAACAAAGGATGCAAACAATCCGGAGTTCCTGAGTTTTCTCGACAAAAAAAATTATAAGGTCAATAAAGACAAGGTCAAGTTCGGGCGGGTGAAATCCGTACTGCAGATGGTAGTAAGCGGATTGGGTGCATTTGGCCTGCTGGTGATTGTACTGGCACTGATGCTGTTCTCATTTTACCTGCAACTTATTATTGCCAAGAGCAAGGACAACCTGCAATTGTTGTTAACGCTGGGCTACGAGCCGCGCTGGCTAAGCCGCGTGGTTGCACGCAGATGGATACCTGTTTATGTTTTTATTGTACTGGCCGCGTTGGTTATTACTTCGCTTTTTCAATTACTGGTATACAAAAACACTTCTGGCATGGAAGCAAGCATGGAGCCTGTTCTTCACTGGAGCGTGTGGGCGTTCAGCGGCTTACTTATCTTTTTAACTATCTACAGCAATTTCAGGATCATCAGAAAGCAGTTGTATAAGATCATCTGACGCGACTTTGTAACTGTGGAAAGAAAGTTGCTTAACCGATTAGGAAATTTCATAATTACAGCTCTTGCAATAAATATCTTTGTGC
>JBAVMD010000060.1:0-6758 GCA_049689695.1 Chitinophagaceae bacterium
CAATTGCTCTGCGTATGAGAACATTTGACATTGCTGTACGAAGAATGCATTACGTTGGCAAAGGACTGCTGACAGCACTCTTTCTTTTATGCTGCTCGTTTGGCTGGGCGCAATCCAACATCAAAGGCCAGGTAAATGCTGCTTCAGATGCTGAACCTGTAATTGGCGCTACGGTTCAGGTTAAAGGCACAAGCATCTCAGCCGTTACTAACATGAAAGGAGAATTCTCCATCAGGGCCACCACCGGACAGGTGATTGTGGTAACAGCTATTGGTTTTAAGGCGATGGAAAAAAAACTGGGAGCTCAAACACTATTGCGTTTTGAGCTCGAAGCATCGGCTGCTGAACTGGAGAATGTTGTGGTAACTGCATTAGGCATCAGAAGACAGGAAAAAGCGCTTGGATATGCCACTACAACGCTCAAAGGCAGCCAGATCAGCGAAGCTCCGTCGGGTAACTGGACAGATGCTTTATCGGGTAAGGTCCCTGGTTTGAATCTGATTCGGTCTGGCAGCGGTCCAACAGCTTCGAACAAGATCATTCTTCGAGGAGAAAATAATCTTACAGGTGATAACGAGGCACTGATTGTTGTAGACGGTGTTGTTATTAACCAGGGCAGTGGTCGCAGAAGCTCCATTGCCGGTGAAACAACGTATGGAACAGGAAGCGACAACATGCCTGCCGATTACGGAAGCGGTTTGAATGATATCAATACAGAAGATATTGAATCGGTAGATATCATGAGGGGACCGGGCGCCGCCGCTCTTTATGGGCAACGCGGTGCTAACGGAGCCATCATCATCACAACAAAATCCGGCAGTTCAAAAAGAAAAGGCTGGGGCATTACGCTTAATTCAAATGTTTCTGCTGAACAGGTGAACCGCTGGCCCGACCTGCAATATGAATATGGCCAGGGTACTGACGGGTTGCCTTATTATTCTTACCTCGCATCGCCGGATGGCGCAAGCACAAGCGCTACGTCTTCTGCTTACGGCCCCAGGTTCAATGGACAAATGTTCTATCAATACGATCCGGTAACACAGAAGCAGGGCACTGAAAAAACGCCGTGGATACCTTATCCAAATAAGATCCGCAATTATTTCAATACAGGAAGCACCGTCACCAACACCATCAGTGTTGATGGCGGTAATGAAAATACATCGGCCCGTTTTTCCGTAACCGACGTGCGCAACAAATGGATCATTCCAAACACCGGCTACAAGCGCAATACCATATCGCTTTCGGTAAATTCAAAAGTGAATGAGAAGCTGCAGATCTCTTCGAAAATAAATTATACCAACAAGAAAAGCGATAACCTGCCCGGCGCCGGTTATGGTAACCAGTCTATCATGTACTGGTTTATTTTCTGGCAACCCAATGCTGATCCTGATTGGCTGAAAGAATATTGGGTAAGAGGACTGGAAGATCGCAGGATATTTTATCCGTACAGCACCTTCCCTGAAAATCCCTATGCCGTTTCTTACGAATTCATCAACAGTTCAAACAGGCATGGCATTACCGGTAACATTCAGGCAACGTACAATTTCACAAAGGACCTGAACCTGATGGTGCGTACATCACTGGATATGTCGTACGAAGAGCGTGCGCAGAAAAGACCTTATGATGCGGGATCGAAATTTCAGAAAGGAAGTTTCCGTACGCAGAATCTTTTTTCGCAGGAATTCAGCACCGATTTTCTGTTGAAGTACGGCCGTAAGATCAATAAAGATCTTGACTTCTCTGTTTCAGCAGGAGGCAGCACACTGCAGAACCGCTATAATCGTGATGAAGTGCGTGCGGACTCATTATGGAACCCGGGAATTTATACCATGGCAAACAGCATGGGGCCATTGGTAACCCTTCCATACAAAAGCCGCTATGTGATCAATAGTTTTTACGGTTTGGCATCGGCTGGTTTCAGGAACTACCTGTTTGTTGACTTTACAGCGCGGCAGGACTGGAATTCAGTACTTGCTACGCCAGACCGTACAGCAAACGCAGGCTTCTTTTATCCTTCGGCAAACCTGAGCCTGATACTATCGGAAGTTGTGAAACTGCCTGCGAGTATTGATTTTGCGAAGCTGCGTTTCTCCGCTTCCAGCGTAGGCAGTGGCAGCACCAATCCATACCTCACCGCATATAATTATACATCTGCGGGAAGCCTGTACAGCGGCGGACTGCAAAATCAAACGCTGCTTGCCAACCCTGACCTCAAGCCGTTGCGAACAACAACTTATGAAGTTGGTGCGAATGTCAGGCTGTTTAACCGGATAAACCTCGACGTAGCTGCTTATTACGGCAATACTAAAGACCAGATACTGCAACGCATTGTTGACCGTGCATCAGGATTTACAAGAACAGTGATCAATGCCGGTAAAGTGAGCAACAGAGGGCTGGAAGTTGGTTTGAATGCAACATTACTGCAAACCAAAGGCGGCTTCAAATGGAGCGCCAACCTGGTTTACTCAGCTAACAGAAACCAGGTAGAAGAGCTTCTTGATAGCGCGGTGGTGTTGCAGACAGGCCCTGTAGGTGGCGGACAGATCGTAGCAAAAGTAGGCGGCAGCATGGGAGATCTTTACGGCCGCGGCTATGTGCGCGCGCCTGACGGACAGATAGTATATGATACCCGCACCGGCTTTGCGCTTATTTCACAGGATGTGGTTTATTTGGGCAACACCATTCCAAAAGGAAAAGTTGGTCTCACAAATAATTTTCAATACAAAGGCTTTCGCTTAAGCCTGTTGTTTGATGCGCAATATGGCGCGGTTGGTCATTCGCTCACGCATTATAAACTCGCTGAGCAGGGCAAAACCACAAATACTTTGACGGGCCGTTACAACGGGATCATTGGTAATGGTGTGATACTGGATGGAACCGGAAAATATGTTCCGAACAATGTTATTGCAACAGACATTGATGAATATTACCGTTCGCATTACGGAATTGATAATGCAGAAGGCAGCACTTTCAGCACAGACTTCCTTAAGTTTCGCGAAGCGAGGCTGGATTATACTGTTAACCCAAAACTCACACGCAAGCTGGGCATACAACGTGCAACGGTGGGTGTGTATGGACGAGACCTGTTCATCTGGACTTCATGGCCTGCATTTGATCCGGAGTTCGGCACATTGTCCGGAACAGACATTGTGCGCGGCTTTGAAGTAGGGCAATTCCCTTCAACGCGTACGCTTGGTGTTAACCTGGTTGTTGGCTTTTAAATAAACAGCAAAATGAAGAAAACACTCTATAAAAAAATTACTGTTGCCGCAGCGGCATTCAGTATGCTGATATCATCCTGTACAAAGGATTTTAAAGAGATCAATACAGATCCAAACAATACACCCAATGCCACACCGCAACAATTGCTTGCGCCCGCACTGGTGAGTACAGTAGGACTGAACATGCAGCGGAACCGCAACTTCAACAACGAGTTGATGCAGGTATCTGTTAACCTCAACGATGGTGAAGGGCAGGTGTTCCGCTATGATTACCGCGCCAGCCTGAGCGACTATCTCTGGAATGGCTGGTACTCTGAGCTCACCAATTTTAAAGACATCGATACCATTGCACGGCAGCAGCTCAATCTGAACACTTCGTTCCAGGGCATTTCACTTATTTGTCAGTCGTGGATATATTCATTACTTACAGACACTTATGGTGATGTTCCTTATTTTCAATCGAACAAAGCCAAAAAAGAAGACGGTGGAATAATAGAGCCTGCGTTTGATAAGCAAAAGGAGATATATTTCGACATCTTTAAGCAGTTGGAAAATGCAAATACACTGTTAGCTAACGGAACTGCCATTCCCCCTCAAAGTGATCCCGTGTTCTACGGTAACATTTCACGCTGGCGCAAATTTGGGAACTCGCTTTACCTGCGTTTGCTGCTGCGCATTTCCGGCAAGGCAGAAGTATCTGCCGACGCCATTGCAAAGATCAAAGACATTGTAGAAACAAATGCGGCCAAGTATCCCATCATGACAAGCAATGACGAGTCGGCCATTCTTCGCTGGACGGGTGTGCCGCCTTATACTTCGCCATTGCTTACAGTAAGGGAACAGGATTTCAGATTTCCCGGCGTAGCATCTTTCTTTATAGATAACCTGGTTATCTGGAACGATCCGCGCATCGACATCAGCCTCGGCGCAAATGGCATTAACCGTTGGGCGATTGCACCTTTCCAGGGCGCTTTCACAGGAGTTCCGAGCGGATACGCGCCAGGTGCACCTGTTGAAAAGAAATCTTATTTCTATTCGCTTACATCCACTTCTTCTTTGCAGACAGAACCGCTTGCAGGAATGATGATGAACTATGCAGAGCTGAAATTTATATTGGCGGAAGCCGCATTGAAAGGATGGATCGGCTCATCTGCTGAAACACATTATAACGAAGGAGTATTGAACAGCATTAAGCAGTGGCTGCCAAACTGGAACGTGCCTGTTTTAACTTACCTGCAGAATGCAGATATGCAATGGAGCACGGCAACCACTTTTGATCAACGTATGGAGCGTATTCACCTGCAGAAATATTATGCGCTGTTTTTGGTTGATCTACAGCAATGGTTTGAATACCGCAGAACCGGCAGACCAACTCTGCCTAAGGGCGCAGGGCTTCGCAATGGTGGCGTAATGCCTGCACGCATGACCTATCCTGTTTACGTGCAATCTACCAACCCAACCAATTACCAGGCTGCAGTGGCGGCACAAGGCCCTGATGTAATTTCCACCCAGGTGTGGTGGCAGAAACCATAATGAATGGAACAGATAAATGCTCATCCAAACTATTTCGAAATGAAAAAGATCCTTCAATACCTGATTTGTTTTTTTGCACTCGCTGCTGTCTGGTCGTGTAAAAAATCCGGCAACTATCCCGGTGCAACACTCAGCGAATACATTGCATTGTTCGATGTGCGCGATATTTATAAGGGACAGGATGTAACGCTCACCAAAGAGAATATGTTTGGCGCGGATAAGATCTCTGCTGTGGTCGTATCCAATCATTCCGGCGGCAACCTGCCCGCGGGTTTGCTTGTAGTGCAGGACCAAAGAAGGCTTGCGCAATTGCGCGGTATTGTAATACCTATCGGTGCAGATGCAGCAAGCTTTGTTCCCGGCGATTCTCTAACAATAAATATAGAAGGCGGCGTATTGAAAAGTGTAAATGGCATGTTGCAATTGACCGGCATCACAACGTCAAAAATCACCAAGCTTGCCTCGGGCGCTGCAGTAACGCCGAATATTGTGAAAGCAAACAATGTTCTTGATAATCCCGGCGCTTACGAAGGCACGCTGATCTCCGTAACCAAAGCTGGTTTTGATCCTGCACTTCCTCCCGGCTCAACTTATGCGGGCGATCGTTTGATCAACGATGGATTTGGCAATATTACATTGCATACCGAAGCCGGAACAAGCTGGGCGAACAAAGCCTTACCCTTTCTTTCAAATTTTACCGGGATAGTTTTTATAGGAGCTGATGGAAAGCCGCAGCTGAGGCCACGTATTGAAAGCGACATTACCATTCTGGCCGCTACTGCGCCTAAAATAGCACCCGCTGTTATTACAGGTTACCTGGTTGACCCAACGGGTACAGATGCCAACTATGAATACATTCAACTGATAGCAACAAAGAATATTGATTTTGCAGTAACGCCTTTTTCGGTAGTTACTACCAACAATGCAGGCGCTTCTTTGCCAACGGGTTTTCCACCCGATGGCTGGGCTACAGGTGTACAGAGAACGTATAAGCTCAACCTTACTTCTGGTACGGTGCAGAAGGGGCAATACTTTTATGTTGGCGCTAATAAGAACATCTGGGGATTGGGTTCTACCGACATCAGCTCATCAAAATGGTTTGGAAAAATGTACGGCACTCTTAACGGTGATGATTTTGGATCCGCAACCACCAACCTGCTTGCCAATAGCGGAAACGTTGCAGGCATAGCCTTGTTTGATAAAACAACTGTTACCGCAGCGACTGTGCCGATAGATGTAATTTTCTATGGCGGCGGCGGCACTGTATATACGCCTGGCCCGCCTGAGCGTGGCTACCGCATTACGGGCACCGATTATTATGATGAAAAGAATCCAACCACCCTGGTTGATCAGCCATACTATGCGATGGGCTCTAATGTTGGCAAGTTTGCTTTTCCAACAGCCACCAATTTTGCGCAGCTGGAAGGAACATACAATACATCAACAGGCCGCTGGTCAAAAGCAAGGCTGCAAAAGAATATTGTATTAACGGCCACTTCTACCGTAGCGGCCATTGAAGGAGCTGTAACATTGGAACAATAAATTTTATTGACGTTTTTTCTGTTATGCAAAGAAGAAAATTTCTCCGGAACGTTGCCCTGATAGCAGGCGGTATTTTTCTTACACGCGGCACGCCGGCAAAAGCGCTTGGCATCGATGGCAAGCCCTTGAGCGGCTTTGTACGGTCGAATGGCAAGCCAATAAAAGGTGTTGTAGTAAGTGATGGTTATTCAGTAGTGCAAACCGATAAGAAAGGGCGCTACTCGCTTACTCCTCACGCTGAAGCAATATCCATTTTCATTTCGATACCATCTGGCTATGCTTTCCATAATGAGAGCGGCATTGTGCGACATTATCATTTGCTGCAAAATGTGAAGCCCGCTGAAGACATCAATTTTGAATTGCAGTCATTAGGCAGGAGCGATGTTGAGCATGAGTTCATTATCTGGGCCGATCCGCAGGTGAAGAATGCAAAGGATGTACAGAAGATGATGGAAGAAAGCG